>CAYUBU010000409.1:0-9210 GCA_964443105.1 uncultured Nitrospirota bacterium | reverse complement strand
TGTGGCACACGTCGTACACGAGTCGGGCGCCCAGTTCCCTGGGGCTGATTTTCAACGTCTCCATCACCGTTTCCATGGCGAGATGCATCATGATCTGACGGTTGGCCCAGGCAAAGTTGGCCGCGCAGGCCATGGCGGCATAATAGTCTTTCCCTTCCGGTGAATTCACGGGCGCGCAGGCGAGCTGCCGGTCGGGAAGTGCGAACCGGTATTTGGATACGGCCCGGGCCATGACCTTGAGATAGTCGTCGCAGACTTGATAACCGAACCCCCTGGATCCGGAGTGAACCATCAAAGTGATGCCGCCTTCGAACAGGCCGAAGGCCTCGGCGGCCGAGGGGTCAAAGATCTTGTCCACCCGCTGGACTTCGATAAAATGGTTTCCCGAACCCAGGGTGCCGAGTTGGTTCAGGCCTCTCTCCCTGGCACGGTCACTGACTTTTTGGGGATCGGCGCCCGCAAGGCAGCCGCCTTCTTCAGTGTGGTCCAGATCCTCCGGTCTGCCGTATCCGTTCTTCACAGCCCAGGCCGCGCCCTGGACCATGACCTGCGCTTCTTCCGAGAGGGAAAGCTTGCGAATGGCGCCGTGGGAGCCGACCCCGCATGGGACATTCCGGAAGAGGGCGGCCACGAGATCTTTCATCCGGTGCCTGATGTGGTCCTGAGTCATATTTGTGCGAATCAGCCGGACACCGCAGTTGATATCGTAACCGACACCCCCCGGGGATATGACGCCGGTCTTCATGTCCGTCACGGCAACCCCGCCTATGGGAAATCCATATCCCCAGTGCATGTCGGGCATGGCGAGGGAAAATTTCATAATGCCTGGAAGGGTCGCCACATTCATGACCTGCTCAGGGCTTTTGTCGGCCAGAATCGTTTTCAGCAGAGTCGCATCGGCGAAAATCCGGCCTGGCACTCTCATCTCTCCCTGTTTGGGTATCTCATACAGGTTGTCGTGGATCTTCTTGAGTTGGCTTAAATCCATAGGGCACCATCCTCTTCTCTAAATGTCCAGAACAATCTCGGCAAGCCAGATGTTTCCCTGTTTGGCGATACTCAGGTTATGGTAGGTGGCTGCCTTGATGTCCGCAAAGACCTCGTGGCGCTCAGGGTCATAGGATTCGCCCCAGACCGCTGCTTCCAGAGACGTCTCTTTGACTTCCTGGACGTCGAATCTTGCGAAGAGCACCTGTTGGGTTTCCCAGCGGAATAGAAGTTCGTTGAGCCAGTTCACCATCAGCTCCGGCAGATCGACCGCTTCGATGCGGATTTCTTCCCCCACCGTGGGGCCCACATTTCCAAGTTCTGCTAATATTTCAAACATGCCGCAGGCGGCATTGGCAAAAAGGTCTTCCAGAGTGTCACCCCGGGCACGGAGACCAACGTCAGCCGTGTGTTCGAAGGTTTCGTAGGGTTTTTCCTCCATTCTGGTCCTCACATGGGGATCTTGCGCCTGTTTACCAGTAATCTCCGGGCCGCCCGGTGTCCTACAGGGGGCGAGCGACTACTGCCATTCCCACCCTTCAAGGCCGATCAGTGGAACAAAGACGCATCCCCCGAGGTTTTCCGTCAGGAACGACGAGCCGACCCGGGTAATCCGTGTCAGTTCCTGAAATCCCCGGCTTCCAACAGGAATGACCAGACGGCCGCCCTGGGTCAGCTGTTCTTTCAGGGGCAGGGGGATTCCAGGCGAGCCGGCGGTAACAAGAATAGCTTCGAAAGGGGCATGGCCGGGGTCACCCTGGGTTCCGTCTCCCGTCGAGACGGTGACGTTCCCATACCCCAGATCCTTCAGTGTTTCCTGGGCCCGCAGCATCAGATCGGGAATCCTTTCAATGGAGTATACCCGAGCCGAGATTTCCGCAAGAATCGCTGTCTGGTAGCCCGATCCCGTTCCGATCTCAAGAACCCGTTCTTCGCCGCTGAGTTTCAGTGCCTGGGTCATGAGCGCCACCATGTAGGGTTGCGAAATGGTTTGACCTTCTCCGATCGCCAGTGGGCAGTCATCGTAAGCTCTCCGGCGGTACTCTTCAGGGACAAAAGATTCCCGGGGTACCCGCCCCATGGCCCTCAGCGTCAAAGGATCATGAATGTGCCTACCCTTCAACTGATCCCTGACCATACTTTCCCGCATGTTTTCGAAATTGTACGCGTCCATTATAAAGTCACACCACACTAAAATCACACCACTTTTGTGCCGGAGCCGCGGCTCCACTCCTTCGTCTGCCGGATCAGAGTCATACCGCGGCATCCTGTCATGACCTACGCCCAGACGCCCCTGATCTCATAGCCGCATGCCGTGCATTTGCTTTCGGCCAGCCGTTCCTGAATGACGGAAAAACCGACCCGTTCCAGTACCTTTTCACCGCAGTGAGGACAGGTTGTGGTTTCACCGTCAGGCAGGGGCAGATTCCCCACGTAGACGTATTCAAGGCCCGCCCTGGAGCCGATGGCGCACGCCCTCTCCATGGTGGCCATCGGCGTTCTCGGCTTATCCATCATCTGGTACGAGGGATGAAAAGCGCTGACATGCCACGGTATGGAACAATCGACTTCGGCAATGACCCCCGCAAGGGTCTCCAATGCTTCATCGCTGTCATTCTCTTCCGGAATAATCAGGGTGGTCACCTCCACCCAGACGCCGAGTCGGTGCATGCGCCGAATCGAATCGACCACCGGTTCCAGGCGGGCGCCGCAGATTTTCTTATAGAACGGGTCGAGTCCCTTGAGATCGACATTGATGGCATCCAGATAGGGCGCAATGGCGTCGGCGGCGTCGGCGGTCATATAACCATTGCTGACAAATACGTTTTTGAGGCCCGCTTCCCGGGCGAGCCTTGCCGTATCGTAGGCATACTCGAAGAAAATGGTCGGCTCCGTGTAGGTGTAGGAAACGCTCTGACAGTCCCGGCGAAGCGCGGCATCAACAATTGCCCCGGGGGCCGCGTCCTCGCCGATGATGCGGTGAAGATCCCGAGGCATCTGAGCGATGTCGGCATTCTGGCAATGGCGGCAGCGGAAATTGCATCCCACAGTGGCGATGGAAAAAGAGAAAGAGCCCGGCAGAAAGTGAAACAGCGGTTTTTTTTCGATAGGGTCAACAGATTGGGAGATCAATTTGCCGTAGACCAGAGAGTAGAGGATGCCATTGCGGTTTTCCCGAACGGCACAGATCCCTCGCTTACCCTCCTTGATCTCACACCGGTGAGCGCAGAGGTGACATGAAACGCTTTTTCCAGCCCCTTTTGCGTAAAGCATGGCCTCTTTCATGGCACCCCTTTCCCTCTCCCTGTTTAGTGCGGCTCACACTGAAAATGTACCACAGGTCACGAAAAGGGCAAGCAGGGTGAAATATTGACATCTTCTGCGGAAGCGTTGTTTTACTGAGACATTGAGTGAAAAGGGATGAAAAAAATAAAGGGGTGGTGGGGAGGACGGGTACTGCCACAATGAAGTCCGCTGGCTGCCGGCATGTCCAGTCTCTTGGTTCTACTATGCCGGCAGCCGCGGGGTGCAATCAATTAGAACGGCCGACTATTTAGCCGCTTCAGGCTCGCCTCCGTTTTGCCAGGAGATCACCCGCTCCAGTGCATTGCGGGCATCCTCCATGAGATGGGCCGTATAGGCTTCGTTATGGAATCCACGGCTCCGGTCATCTTTCAGTGTTGCCAGACTCTTTTCGACTCTCTCTATTAATATGTCTACCTCCGCCCGGGAGGTATCGGCCACTGTTTTTGCCTTGGCCCGTCCCTCTTTCAGCAGCCCCTCCAACTCGGCTATTCCGGCCTTGGCTTTCTCCTGGGCCTCCGTCACCGCAAGAGACATCCCGTCTTCGTGGCATGACCCACAGGCTTCAAGCACGGCTTCCCTCTTGTGTCCTTCGGCAATCGCGGCATGACAGCTCTCGCAGTCCACCATATCGGCCATGACATCCGGTTCTCCCGGGACCTCGGCATTGGCGACGCCGTGCCGGAATTGATCCTCAAGGCTGTGGCAGGCAAGGCACTCCCGCTCCTGTCCCACGTGATGGCACTGCATGCACTCTTCCCTTGATTTGACGATCTGTCCGTGCATGCTGGCATTGGAATGACACGTATCGCAGGCTAGTCCCTGTGCCCAGTGTCTCTTGTGGGGAAATCTGACTCCATAAAAAGGCATGGTGGCCTCTTCAAATCCATTGTGACAGGTATCGCAATCGGCTTTGTCAAGCGTGTCTGTTTTTGGTAGGCCCGCCAGGATTTCACCAGAGCCGTGTTGGTGGCACTGGTCGCAAGGGGTGGTCTCCTTGTCGTGACAGTCATAGCACGTATCCATACGAGGCCGATTGGTTACCGGGCGGAACTTGTCGTGCTTGATATTGAGATGACAGTCCGTGCAAACAGCTCCCACTTCCTGAAGGTGAAACTTGTGGGGAATGTAGATGCCCATAATATTGTATTTGAATCCTTGTACGTCTTCCTTCTCCAATATCTCTTCATGACATCGGACACAATTGGGGTTGATCCGTTCCGCATGGGCCGAATACTCTTTGGGAATGATCTCCGCGTGAGCCGCGTGACATTGGGGGCAGCGGACGGAATCGGGATGAATATTGGAGTGCACGAGAAAATCCTTCCCCCACATCTTGTAGTGGCAAGTCATGCAGTAGTCATGGTTCGATGTGGTATACCGCTCAAGAGAAAAGACAAAGAGTGTGGGGATACTCAGAAGGACCAATGTTCCCAGGATGATTTTCCAGAGTGCGATCTTCTTGATGTTCATTGAGTTACTTCCTCCTGTTCCACACCACAGGGTGTGAGTGCTTCCGTTTCCGAGTCAACGAAGGAGCGGGTCAGTTCAGCCGCAACGGCATAGAAGCCGGTCTTGGCACTGTCAATCACCGTTTCGCAGAAGAGTGGAACCCACCGGTTGACATGCTCCGCCAGGAATCGGGCCGCCGTCCGTCGGCACCGAAGGACTTCCTCAAGATTGCGCCGGGCTGCCGCTTCTGCTTCAAGGTCACAGAGCAGCCGTAAGGCGTCCAGTTCCGCCGCGATGTGATCGGGAAAGATGTTGGCCTCATGGGTAAAGGCAATGCCGTTCTCCGCATAAAAAGCCGCTGTTTCATGGGCAGCCTTTCCCTGGAGTGACGGTTCGAAAGTCTCTTTGGCCTGCTTGATCCCGCCCACAAAACAGGACTCATAAGGCGGCAGATGGGTTGGGGGAGCGAGGAACAGCCGGGTATATTCAGCAGCCAGTTCCTCCTGGAGAACCTGCTCGTCGGTTTCCATAAAGGGCCGGCCCATGGAGAGATTAAGATCCCCAAGCGTTTCCTGTACGGCGGCGCTTCTGAAATGGCGTATGAGCTCAAGGTCCGGCTCCCTTCGAAACATGCGGGAAAGGAGCCCGTAAAGACTCGCTCTCTCAGCCGCCTCGCTGCTCACCGGAGAATTGTCAGTCATGATATCTAGACCTTCTTGATGCGGACTTTGGTGTCCATCCAGCCCTGGCCGCCTCCGATGGGATCACTGGTGACCGGGATAATCGGTTTGGGATGAACGCCGTTGCCGCTCCCTTCCGGCTCTTGGGAGAAGAGGCCCCGCTTCTTTCTTTCCCACCACAGAAGCCGGGTATTGGGGTCCTGACTCTTGAATGCCTTGGCCTGGGCGATGCGGCCGAAACCCCAGTGGCCGCAGCTGTCGCCGATCGCCACAACTTTGGGGTGAATCCCCTCGACAATGCGTACATTGGTTTCAATCTCACCCACCTTGGAGATCACTTTGACCCGGTCATGGGCTGTAACTCCAAGTTCCTGGGCCGTGGTGCTGTTGATGAAGAGCGGGTTGTCGTGCACAATTTCCGAAAGCCACATAGCGTTGGCTGTGCGATCATGGGTGTGAACCATCCACTGGTGGATGACCAGATGCAGTTCTCCTGGGTGCATGGTGTCATGGGTCGGAATCGGATCGTAAATCGGCAGCGGATGGAAACCATTCTCCTCGAGCCGCTTGGAATAGATCTCAATTTTGCCCGAGGGGGTGTTGAAACCGTTCTCTTTGTATGCCTCATAGCGCGGTTCCGCCGACGGATCATAGAATTCGGCCTTTTTCTTGAGATAGGCAATTCCGCCGGCCGCAACAAGCTCTCTGATTCCTGAAATTCTTTTATCCAGATATGTCTGAGAGGTGAAGTCAAAGTATTTCTCCATGCCGTTGCCGAGCCGGTGGGCCATTTCGATAAGGATATCTGTGATGGGAACTGCTTCACCGAGGGGCGAAATCATGGGCTGGCGCAACGAGACAAAGGGAACCATTTCAAAGGCCGGCGGTGCCTCCAACTCCATTCGTTCCACGAACGTGGCTGCGGGAAGGACCAGATCAGCCAGGGCTGCCGACTCGGTCATAAAGGCGTCAATGGCAACAAAGTAAGGTATCAGATCCTGGTCCTTAAGAATTCGGGCAATCGCCTTCCCTTCGGGGTGGGAGTAAGCGGGATTGTGCTGATAAGTCATGTAGACCTGTACCCGCTGAAGCCCGTCCTTGATGAGAGGAAGAACGCTTTGGTGCAGTTCGGTGGCGGCGAGAGGATAGGCCGGCAGATCCGAGAGTCCGCTCTTCTTCGGGACCGGGGGTACCGGTAGCGGTTCGGAGAAGGCGTATGCTTTGGGCAGGCAGTATCCCCCTTTCACGTCCACATTGCCTGTAACGATGTTGAGCAATGCCACGCATCGTTCCGAGTAGACTCCGTTGCGGTGTTTGGTCACGCCGCCGGTGGAGATGGTTGTGGCCGGTTTGGCGGTGGCGAATTCCATGGCGATGCGGCGAATGTCCCGGGCCGATACACCGCTGATTTGCTCTGCCACTTCAGGCGTGTACTGTTTCAGGTGTTCCCGGAGTTCTTCCGGAGGGTAGTTTGTCCAGTTTTTCAGAAACTCCCTGTCCTCCAATCCTTCTTCCATGATCACATGACACATGGCCAGGGCCACCAGTCCGTCGGTTCCGGGAAGGATGGCGTGCCATTCGTCGGCTCTTCCCGATGTCTGGGTGATGCGTACATCAAAGGTCACCATTTTGGCTTTTGGCCGCAGCAGGTCAGACCTGATGTGACGAAGGGACCGGGCTTCGGTCATCCGCTGCACAAAGCTGGTGCGCAGGTAGTGGGCTTCGAAGGGGTTTGACCCGAAAACAAGCATGTATTCCGTATTGGCCGCATCCGGTATTTCATAGTCGGCGCCCCAGGTCAGCTGTTGGGCTACCTGTTTGTTCGGCCCTCCCAGGGGATGATTGACAAAGGCGTTGGGCGATCCGAAAGCATGGACGAAACGTCGGCTGATATCCTGGGTCGTAATATCCCGGTCGCTCTGGAAAATAAATTCTTCGGGACGGCCGGTGGCCTGCACGGCCTTCATCCGATCAGCAATTTCCGTATAGGCCTCTTCCCAGGAGATGCGTTTCCACTGGCCATCTCCCCTCGGACCGATCCGCTTCATGGGATACAAAACCCGGTCGGGATCGTAGACCAGATTGAGTGCTGCCTGGCCTTTGGCACACATCCGGCCCCGGCTGTTGGGGTGTTCCGGATTGGGCCCGATCTTGCGCAAAGTGCCGTAAGCGACGAAACCGTAATTTCCGCAGCGGGCGTAGCAATTGAGGCAGGTGCTGGGAACTGGCTTGAGGTGTTTACCGGTTGTTCTGGAGACTTCGGCACCGCCCATGATCAGTTCCATGGCTTCCGGTGAAGTCTCAAGAACGTGGGAGAGTCCCAGGGTTGCGGCTGAAGCGGCTCCCAGTTTCAGGAAGTTTCGCCGGGTAAATTTCATTGTTTTCTCCTAACATCCTCAGGGTTCATCGCAGACTGCTCAAAGAGCGCCGCGGCGTGATCCATGTTCGGTTCAGTGCAGGGGAACACTCTGTCCGCCGAGCACCACAGAGAATCGCATGGCATAGATGCCGACCATCACGAGGATCGAGGCAATCGTCAATCCCGTGAGGCTTCGGGCGGTCTTCGGGTAGAAGACCATAAAAAGGGGGATAATGCTTCCTAGGATAAGCTCAACCCCAATGAACTCCAGGGAGAACCGGCCCCACATCAGTATTTCCGCTGCGTGCCAGGCTTCTTTGGTGGAAGTCAAAAGTACCAGGACCGCGTTGAATATGAGGAAAATATCAAAAATGATGACGGCGCCCAGGAATTTTCCAAGGCCGTAAATCAACTCACGGTCCGCCAGAATGGCTTCCTCCGTCTTCTCTTTGGAAAAGTAAACATTTCGGATTATGGCAATGAGGATCATCAAGGCGATTCCCGACACCATGGCCGATACAATAAAGAGTGTCGGCATGAGCGCCGTATTCCAGAGCGCCCGACCTTTACCAAGGGCCAGGATGAAGCCGGTGTACCCGTGGACCGAGATGGCCAGGGGGATGCCGATAATAGCGAAGATCTTCGACATCTTCATGTTGCCTGTATAGACGAAAAAGGCATAAATCAGGGCCGAAACAGGGTAGGCCGTCAATAGGGCGACACCGTAAGTAATGGGCGATTTCATATTGATGTAGCCGGGCAGATAGGTCATCAGGTGCCAGGCGCGAAGGGGCTGGGCCATTTCTACCAGGAGATTCATGGGCGCCAGGACGAGGCAAAGGGGAGCGACAACGGCGCCAATCTTACCCAGGGGCTTGTACTCCGTCTTCCCTCCCAGGACGGCAATGACCGATACCACGAAGGAGCCTGCGCTCAAACCGGTAAGATAGAAGTACTGAGCCAGGAGTTTGCCCAGGGGGATCTGATGGGGGGCATTGTAGAGTACGGTGACGTGACTCGGGTCCATCGGTTATACCTCCGTAACAGGTTGCACGATCAGAAAGGGTGCTCAAAATGGATATGATTGATGTCAACACCGCTGGTGGGATCCATGGCGTCGTAATCGGCCCCGATATAGAAGACGTGGGGCTCGGTCCCGAGGCCCGGTTTAAGCGTAACCACAGGCGTTGTGGCCAGAATCTGAGTGATCTCGCTCTCAGGATTGTTGATGTCGCCAAAGATGCGTGCCCGCCCCAGGCACGTTTCTACACAGGCCGGTTCCAACCCTTTGTCGACCCGGTGGTCGCAGAAAAAGCATTTCTGGATAATTTTTCTCAGAGGGTTGATATACCGGACGTCGTAGGGGCATGACGCCATGCAGTACATGCACCCGATACACCGGTGCTGATTCACCCCGACGATGCCGTC
>CAYUBU010000408.1:0-7277 GCA_964443105.1 uncultured Nitrospirota bacterium | reverse complement strand
TCCCGTGGATGCTGCAGCCGCTGCCCCCGCCACCGCTCCCGCCGCCGGATCCGGCTGAGCTGAATGCTGTCTGTTCCCATAAAGTCGTTACGGCGGGTTCCGTTTCGGCGATCAGTCCGGAGCTGACGATGATGCCGTTGGTCAGACCTTCTGTGTCCCCCATGGCCCCGTCCTTCAATGTAAAGGAAATCGTATTGGCACTGACTGTCGATTCGATTTCCGTGGCGTCACCGAAACCATCGTACAGCCAGTACCGGGCCTGCGCCGGGAAATCCTTGGAACCAATCAGCAAAAGATCCGCGGTTCCCCCTTTGGCCATGCCCGCAATCTCGAAGCGGAGACCGGCATAATTCCCCGGGATGGGGGGGTGAATGTCATCTTCCGGCAGGCCCTGGGTGTCGTATTGTACATTCGTAAACGAACCTGTTTCAGTGGAAAGTTTAAGCGCCACGGTACCCTGGACATCGAGGAAAGTGGCCGTTGTTGCGTCGAGTCGGTCGAGTTTTCCGTCGCCATCCAGGTCCGCATTGAATTCTACGTCATCGGGCACTCCGTCGTTGTCGGAGTCGGGATCCACGGCGTCGGCCATGCCGTCGCCGTCAGAATCTTCTGGCCCATCGATGCGGGTTGTTTCCTCCGGATCGGGGATTCCGTCGTGATCACTGTCGGCGAGGTTCGGATTCAGAGCAAATGTGGTTTCTTCCAGGTTGGTGAAACCATCGCCATCGTAATCGGCGGAAGGGCCGTCGCCGTCATCGGCGTCAATGTAGTTGAGAGCGCCGTCGTGATCGGCGTCGCCTGTTCCCTCGGCACTGTCGTTCTGTCCGTCGTTGTCGGCATCCATATCGAGGGCATCAATAATATGATCGCCGTCCGAATTCCGGGGATAGGCAAAGGGCCCCCATTCTGTTTGGTCATCGATGCCGTCGCCGTCGGTATCCTTGGAATCAGGATTCATGCCGCGGCTCAATTCCGCTGTATCAAGGAGCCCATCGCTATCGGAATCGAGGGTCTCCGCTTGTGATGCCGCGGTCTTGGAGTTATCAGCCACCGCGGCCGGAGCTTCCGACGACGGGACGGAAACGACGATCTCCAGGGTCTCCTGACTTACGGTCCCATCGTCGTCCATGGCTGCAAACAGCACGTTATAGGCGCCGGGCTTGGTGAATGTATGAGAGGGATTCTGGGCCGCCGATGTCGATCCGTCACCGAAAATCCACAAATAGTGGCTCAGGTAACCGTCGGGGTCTTCCGCGACACCGGCGAATTCGATGTTCATCGGGGCTGCCCCGGTGGTTGAAGATGCCACGATCGTCACCGAGGGCGGGGTATTGCCTGAGGCGTAGAGGTCTGCCACATAAACCACCATGTAATCCAGGTCTTCTTCCATTGCGCCGTTCGTGACTTCCAGCTGAAAGACCAGTGATTGCCCCGACAGCGCGGACGTCACAGAGAAGAATGGTGTCGCCGTGGATGCCCCCATGAGATTCACCGGGCTTCCTTTGATCTGCGTCCATTTATAGCTCAGGGGCCCACCATCGGGAGCACTGCTGGCTGTTCCGTTCAAGGTGACCTGGAGGCTTCCGGAAGCGAGTTGAGATTGGGCAATGATCTGTTTCGGCCCGGCGTCGGCGTTGGGCTTTGTGCCGGAGGTATTCTTTTCCAGGACCATAATCTGGTTGGAGAAACCGCTTTCATTGCCGGCAAAGTCATAGGCCGTGACTGTCACGTAGTAGCTCTTATTCATCTCCAGGCCCGACAGCTTGTACTCGGGATTGGCCGGATTCTGCAGGGATGAAACAGGGACAACGATGGGTGATCTGCCCTGGTTGAGATCGGTGCCGTCGTAAGGGGGGCCCGCCCCATCGCCATCGTAGTAGATCTTGTAACCGGCCAGGTCGGTGCAGGGGGTTCCATCGGCATTGGTGGCCGGTCGTTCCCAGGTGACGGTGGATGCCGCATCCGCGATGCCGTAAAAAGAGAGGCAGGAAATGAGGATAACGACGAGGCTTCCGAAAAGGCTGCCTTTTGAGATGCTTTGCTTCATGGTGTGGAACTCCTTGTTGGATCGGGGCGGACCGTCCTGATATCCGCCGGTAACGCACCCTCTGATTGTCGCTCTGTGCCTGTTTCGGTTCCGCCCACAGGAGAGCCGTTTGATACCCAGGTACCGGCAGACAGACCCATGGAAAGCCGGAAAACCTGTGCTGGCGTACGCCGCTGCAAACAGACCCTCCCGGTGAACCGCTTCCTGGGAGGAAGGACGAACTAAAAAGTAACGGGTTTTCGCTTAGTGGGTCAGGGCGATATTGTGCCAAATAAGCTCTCAGCTTTTGCAAGTAGAGTGCCAAATTCCGCCGGGATATCGCCAGGTGAGCTAACTATCTGGATTCATTGGGTTGAAAAGATATCAAAGGGTAAGAGCAGATGCAAGAAGAAAATACTTGTATCCAAAAGGGTACAAGGTGCCGGTTTTGCTGTAGAGAATTGTATACATTTGACGGGGAGAGAATGGAAAAGGATTCGGGAGATACAGTATATTGTGTATGAACTCATGTACTTAACCGATATAGGCTGCCGATAACGAGACTCTCCTGGAATTCATTTTCTTGACGCAAAGATGAGACCCTTTTGAAGAATGGGCATTGCGTACTGGCCGAAGCCGAATGCTCCGGGCAAAAAGGGCCATTAGACAACAGGTGCCAGGCAGGCCTGCCTGGCACCCCTATTCTACTGAAACGTTCCGGGTAGGCTAATCCCAGGGGTCGCGATAGTTGGGGATGCCGTCACCGTCCCGGTCTCCGATCCCTTCCTCGCTGTCGGGCCGCCCATCGTTGTCTGAGTCGGGATCCAGAGGATCGATCCTGCCCCCTGGACCATCAGAATTGGCCGGGACCGATGTCGGCCCCCACTCGATATAGTCGGAGATCCCGTCACCGTCACTGTCCGCGGAATGAAGATCAAGTCCGTACGCCGTTTCCTGGCTATCAGCAATTCCGTCTCCGTCTGAATCGGGGGACCGGCCCCCCGTGGTGACAACCAGGGTCGGCGGTTCCACCGAATCTTCCCGGGAGCGGTAATCGGCACCATCGTAGTCCTCGGAGACAATGGCGAAGCTGTAGTACCCGTCGCCATCCATAGCCCCACGCACGTCGAACTCGACGGTGTCGCCCACCGAGACCGATCCCAGCGTATCCAGCGGCTCCCCGTCGATCCAGGGCTGCGTATTGAAGGTTATCCCGTCTTCATCCCATGCGTTGTCGGAGATGCCGTAGATGATTCCTCCCGAGGGGCTCGGATTCACAGTATTGAGCCGTAATGTGGCTGAGGCCAAGGTCTCACCCAGGTCGGTAACGAGAAAACGGAGGAAAATGATTTGCTCCGGTTGTCCATCCACCTCAAGAAAGGTCAGAGATCCAAAATTTGCGTCCGGTTCCTCTGCGCTGACCGATGTGTCGGCTTCAGCGAGGTAAGTGCGGCTGCTCTCGTATAGAACCAGGGTCCCGGTGTTGTCAGTAATGTTCTCTGCCGCTGGAGTGGTGGCGGGAGAGATGCCTGGACTCTCGGTCGTCGTCGGGGTGTTGAAACTGGTAACGGAAGCCACAGTCGGCGATGTATAGGCTGCAGCCGGCAAGGAGACGATAACGTAATCGGGCTCGCTCTGCAGTTTGCCGTCACTCACCACCAGACGGAGAACCAGGGTCTGGCCCGCAAGGGCTGAAGTGACCGGAAAGAAGGCTGAGGCGCTTCTACTGCCCACCAGGTTGGCCGGGCTGCCGGTGATTTGAGTCCAGGCATAGCTGAGAGGGCCTCCATCGGGATCCAAACTGGCCGATCCATCGAGGGTGACCTGGGAGCCGGCGTCTTGAAGGGCGGAGTTAGTCAGGGTTTGATCCGGGCCGGCATTGGCGACAGGCTGCCTGTTGGTACTCTGGGTTGCGGTTGGACGCGCTCCAGCCAGGTAGTTGCGGCTCACCTCGCTCGGGGGGAGGGAACGGCTGTAGATCGCGACCAGGTGAAAGTCGCCGAGCCAGGGGCGATCCTGGGTCAGTTCATTTCCCAGGGCGAGGCGGTAGCCGTCGTTCCAGTTGGAAAAATCTCCGGAAACAGTGCCCCGGCCCTTTTCCTGACCGTTGACATAGAGAATAGCGGTTCCGTTTGAAGCACGGGTGTAGACCACATGAGTCAAGGCCGTGGTCAGCGTAGATGCGCCGGTTGCCAGGGAGGGTGTCCCGTTGGCCGAGGTCCCGGTGGTGCGCAGGCGCATGTCATACACATTGGACAGAGTATCGCCCGTGCCCTGCCCGAGCGTCAGGTTCCGGTTACTGGGATCGGTCGAGATGGTCGCAATCCGGGCCGGTCCGTTCTGGGTCGTGTTCGCCGGTTTTATCCAGGCCTCCACAGTAATTGCGTTACTGGCCCGAACCTGATCGGCGATCTTCCTGGCATTCTGTGAAGACGAGATGAGGGTCGGTGTCACGATTTTCAACCCCCCTCCGGCCAGCCAGCTGACCGCCGTGGGGTTTTGAATGTTAAGATCGACTGGGGTGCCGTTGTTCCCGCGGTCCCGGATCAGCGTGCCTCCGCCTTCCACAAAAGTGTAGAGGGCCAACTGACCATTGGTGACACGAGTTTGCCCCGTGTTCCCGCTCGAGGTCTTGTCCTGAGCGGAGATCGCATTGGAGTATCGGCTCTCGTTGAAGCTCGTATCGTAGGCGGTCACGGCGAGAGAGTAGGTGGTTCCGGCGGTCAGGCCGGTTAAGGTGTAGGACGGGGCGGCTGGATCGGCAAGAGCCGCCAGGGGTACAGTGATGGGGCTCTTCCCCTGGGTCAGTCCCGTGCCCGTATAGGGTGCCCCGGAGCCATCGCTGTCGTAATAGATCTTGTAACCCGCAAGGTCAGTGCAGAGCGTGCCGTCGGCATTGGTGGAGGGCCGCTCCCAGGCGAGGGTTACTGCCGCCTCCCCGGGGGTTGCCGCGGGCAAGAAAAAGAAAAGACACAGCGCGATCATTCGCAAAAAGGCTCGATGTGCTATGGTGAGTCTCATGAATCTATCCCCCTTAATATTGTTGACGGCCGTGGTGTTTCTGCAGATGGCTGGTTCCAACGCGGTTCATCGGCAAATAACGGCAGCAACCGGAATTACGCACCACGCACCTGGCTTCTCGTCGCCTGCGCCCATATTTGTTAATTGGGGGCATAGGGAAGCAAATGTGTACTAAGAAATTGGTTTGGTATGATTGCCCGTTGTCTCTACCGGGCGGGACTCAAATTGACGGTCATAAGAGCAAGATGAATGCCAAAGATGATCTTTGGTTAACGAGAGGGGAATAATCGCTGTGTTTATTGACGCATAGGTTAGGAGTTTGCGAAGCGGTGGGCCGCAGAGGGAAAATCCGGAATGTATCGTAAAGAATACAAAGGACCAGGTCTCCTGTAAAGAATAGAATACAGACGTTCCAAGCAGATGGCAGGGAAAATTACGGAAAACTCGGTCTGAGCAGACCGGAAGGAGAAAAAAGGCGGGAGGCGTTTCACCGCCTCCCGCCGGGGGGTATCGTTATAGCTGCCGGCCCTTGATCCTTCTGCGGAACCTGGCGACAGCCATGGTAATCAGAGGAAGCAGAATGACCAGACCGTTTGCCGGAGAGTCGACTCCACTGCGGCCAATGCGGCAGCCGCTTCCGCCGCCGAAATCAACCTCCTGGAAATCGATCCCTTCCGGTTCTACGATGAAGCCGGGGTCGTCAATGTTCCCGTCGGCCACATGATCGGCATCGCCTTTGCCGCCATCGGTGAGTCTAAAGGTCAGTCTGTTGCCTGAAACGCTGGACTCCATCTTTGCATAGCCTGTGGTTTCGTCGTATTTCCAATACTGGGTATTCTTCTTATAAGGTTTCGGGCTGATGATCTCCACGTCGACCGAGCTGCCTACGGGGACATCTTTCACCTTGAATTTCAGGCCGCCGTAAGAGAACTTGGCATTCGGTTTTCCCTTGGCATTGACGGCTTCCTGAATATAGCGGGTCTCGGTGAGGCGGTATTCGGACCGCGCCAGCTTCACGGCCATTTTGCCCTGCTTGCCGCTGAAAGAACCGATGTTCCCCTCTTTCCGGTCCGCTACATTGTTGCCGTCCATGTCGTCTCTCGACTCTTCACTGTCGGCAATACCGTCGTTGTCGGAATCCACATCGAGAGCATCGGGTGTCCCGTCGCCATCGGAGTCCGAAGGGTTGGCGATATTTTCAACTTCTTCAGCGTCAGGGATATCGTCCCCGTCGCTGTCGGCGAGATTCGGGTTCAGGCCTACCCGGGTCTCTTCACTATTGGTAAAACCGTCCTGGTCCTGATCTCCTGCGGGGCCGTCGTTGTCGTTGCTGTCGGTCCAGTCGGGGGCGCCGTCCTGGTCGGTATCGACGGTCCCTTCTTCTGCGTCGGGCTTCCCGTCGTTGTCGGAGTCGTTATCGAGTGAATCGATGACTTCATCACCATCGGAATCGAGCGGCTCCGCCCGGGGCCCGAATTCGGTCCCGTCGTCGATGCCGTCTTTGTCTGTATCCCAGGCGTTGGGGTTCATCATATAGGTGACTTCAGTGGAGTTGTTCACGCCGTCACCATCCTGATCGGCCAGGGGACCGTCACTGTCGTTGCTGTCGATGTAATCGGGAGCACCGTCTCCATCGCTGTCTGCCATCCCTTCTGCGCTGTCCTCCTTGCCGTCGCCGTCGGAGTCGGTATCCAGGGCATCAAGGGTTCCATCGTCATCGGTATCGACAGGTGTGTCGGCCGGGCCCCATTCGGTCAGGTCGGGGATGCCGTCGCCGTCTGAATCGGAAGATTCAGGGTTGAGACCGACGGCTGTCTCCTGGACATCGGGGATGCCGTCGTCATCCGTATCTTGCGACTCGGAAGCGGTGACTTCGACCTGCAGGGAATCGGTCCCTGTGGCACCCTGATCGTCGGTGACGGTCAACGTGATGGTGTACGTGCCGGGATACATATATTTGTGCGCGGTGTTTGCCATGCTGCCTATGTCACCATCACCGAAATTCCAGCTGTAGCTGCTGACCGAACCATCGGCATCGGAGCCGGAACCGCTGAAGCTCACAATCAAGGGGGCTTGGCCCCTGGTCGGCGCTCCATTGGCAGTTGCCCTGGGAGGTTGGTTATCGGCGGGTGCCGGTTCCTCGACAATAATTTGTATGGTGTCAGTACCCTTGGCACCCTGATTGTCAGTGACCGTCAGTGTGGCCGTATAGGTTCCCGCGCTGTTGTAC
>CAYUBU010000407.1:0-3058 GCA_964443105.1 uncultured Nitrospirota bacterium | reverse complement strand
CGGTGATGATGTTGTTGGCCGCCCCGGTCTGGCTGGCTTCTGCTATCCGACGGATCGGCCCGGCAGCGGTGTAGTATTCAGTGACCAGCCCGATGGAGATGCCCGCAATGGTCCCCGCAAAAACCGCCCAGAAGACCGGCTGGTCAACGCCCATGGGCCCCATCAGAATGTAGGCAAAGAGAAGAAAGAGGCCTGCCGCGATAAAGGTGGAGTATCGGAGTGCCGCCGCGGGGCTCCAGTCTTTGAGGACTTTCATGGAGCCGATCCCGATGAGTGAGGCGATGAGGCCGAACATGGCCAGAACGATGGGCAGGGCCATATAGCTCGACTTGTTCGCTTCGGTGATCATTTCCACCGTGGTAACGCCTGTCGCGGCAATGGCGATGGTGGCGATGATCGACCCGGCGTAGGATTCAAAGATATCGGCGCCGAGGCCGGCCACGTCACCCACGTTGTCACCCACGTTGTCGGCAATGACGCCGGGGTTTCTCGGGTCGTCCTCGGGGATTCCCGCTTCCACCTTACCGACCAGGTCGGCACCCACGTCGGCGGACTTGGTATAGATGCCGCCGCCTACACGGGCAAAGAGGGCGATGGAACTGGCGCCCATGGCAAAACCGTTGATGTTGGCGATGGCCGCCGGGTTGCCCCGGAAGATCAGGTAGCAGATGCCGACGCCCAGCAGTCCGAGACTGGCCACAGAGAGCCCCATCACGGCGCCGCCGGAGAAGGCAGTCGCCAGGGCCGGGCCGTGGTCCGGCTTGTTGGCCTCTGCCGCCTGGGCGGTCCGAACGTTGGCTATGGTGGCCGAGTTCATCCCGAAATAACCGGCCAGGATCGAACAGCCGGCACCAAAAAGGAAGGCCATGGCGGTCATGAAATTCACTTGCCACACCAGCAGGATGAAGACGACGGAGACAAAAATGGCGAGAATCTTGTACATGCGGAACAAAAAGACCAGAGCGCCGTCATGGATCTGATCGGCGATATCACGCATCCGGTCGGTTCCCACCGGCTGTTTCTTCAGGTTGCCGAAGATTTTGAAGGCGACAAAAAGGCCTAGGATTCCTATCAGGGGTGCCAGAGCTGGGGTAAGCATGTTTGTCCTCCTCTTTCTTGATAATGAACAATAAACCCGAATGGATCTGCTTTACTGATTTGAATGAAACCGGTTCATGGCTGCCTCAAGATCGTTGAGTAGAAGGTACTCGATCATCTCTGCGGCCCGTGCCGTGATTTCCCCCACAGCCGAGGGGTCAGGAAAGTCACTCAAGACATAATCGGCGGCCTCCATCTCCTCCGCCGGTCGGCCGATACCGACGCGGACCCGGATAAATTCGCCGGTGCCGCAGCAGGCCATGATGGAGCGAAGGCCATTGTGACCGCCATGGCCGCCTCCACGCTTGAGTTTGATGCGCCCCTCGTCCAGGTCGAGGTCGTCGTGAACCACGACCAGGTCCCCGGGGGTCGCCTCGTAACGCTTAAAAAGTCGAACGACCGATTCGCCGCTGAGGTTCATGAAGGTCTGCGGCTTGGCCAGGATGATGAAGCGACCTGAAATTTGTCCTTCACCGACACGGGCCCGGCATCTTTTCCATTGGAATGGGATGTCCGACCCGGCCGCCAGCCGGTCTGCAACGAGAAAACCGATGTTGTGCCGATTGTGCCTGTATTTCCTTCCCGGATTTCCGAGGCCGACGATTATGCCCTGCGCCATGTCGTGCACCCGGTAGCTTAGTCCGTCCTCTCTTTCAAAAGGGTTTCTCTCCCGCCTTTTGCCCGCCGAACCAGCCCCGCACCGCAGAGGCGCGGCCCTGGGCCATGGCACCGACTCTAAGACTCGGCAGGCTCTTCAGGCTCCGCAGGCTTGGTCTCTCCTGCTTCACCTTCCCCTTCACCTTCCCCTTCTCCTTCAGCGACACCTTCCAGGGCTTCTTCTTCCTCAGGCTCCTTCTCTACCGCAGGCAGAACGACGGCAAAAAGGAGCTGGTCGCCGGAAGTCAGGATTTCAACGCCCTGGTCCCCCAGGTCGGACACATGGAGGGAGTCCCCCACATCGAGGGCCGAAACATCAACCTCGATGGACTGGGGAATCTCCATGGGAAGACACTCCACTTCCACCTCGTTCAATATATGGGTCAGGATGCCTCCCGTCTTTAGGCCCTCAGGCTCCTCTCCGACAGTAACAACTTCCACCATCACCCGGACCTTCTGGTCCATGGAGATTTCAAAAAGATCGATATGGGTCGGCTCCTGGCGGATGGCGTCTATCTGCATATCTTTCAGGAGCACCGTCCGCTTGACGCCATCGACGGCAATCTCCAGAATGGCGTTGCCGCCGGCCGCCACCTTGAGAACATGCTGGAGTTCCTTTAACCGAACAGCCAGGCTCTTGATGGTTTCACGGCCGTACATCACAGCGGGGATCATCCCTTCGCGCCGGAGCTGCCGGGCAACCCCCTTGCCTGTGCCGGAACGGGCTAAGACGTTTAATGATATGGTCTGCATAGCGGATCTACCTCCTGTTGCAAGCTATTCAAAAAGACTGCTGATCGAGGTCTCCTCATGGATATTACGAATGGCCGTGGCAAAGAGTTCACCGATGGACAAGACCGCGATTTTGCTGCATTTTTCCCCGTTCTTGAAGGAAATGCTGTTGGTGGAAACCACCTTCTTAAGCTCCGATTGGTTGATCCGGTCCAGAGCCGGCCCCGACAGGACCGCATGGGAGGAGCAGGCGTAAACTTCCTTGGCCCCCCGGCCCATGATGGCCCCGGCCGCTTCACAAAGGGTCCCCGCGGTGTCGACCATGTCATCGAGAATGACCGCCCGTTTCCCCGCCACCTCTCCGATCAGGTTCATCACCGTCGCCTTGTTGGGCGTCGTCCGCCGCTTATCGATGATGGCCAGGGAAGCCTTGAGGCGCTTGGCGAAAGAGCGCGCCCGGAGCACACCGCCGGCATCGGGAGAGACCACCACCGTGTCCTCGCCCCCCCAGCCCCGGGAAAGTCCGTAATCCACCAGGGCCGGTTCGGCATAGAGATTGTCCACGGGAATA
>CAYUBU010000406.1:0-7362 GCA_964443105.1 uncultured Nitrospirota bacterium | reverse complement strand
TTCCTTTTTTACGAAACATATCGGGATTCCTTACATCATAATTTGGGAGATGATTCCGCCCACCAGGAAGGCTGTAATCCAGGAGCCGCCCCAGATCATCATGGCCTCCCGTGAACCCCGTTCCTTGAAGAGGATCATCAGCGAAGCGATGCAGGGAACAAAGAGGGTAATGACAACCAGGGAGACCACAATCTGCATGGGCGACATGGCCAGGTCGGTCAGACCTGCGGCACCGAAGTCACGGCGTACCAAACCCATGACAAAGGCCGTGGCCGCCTCTTTCGGGATCTGGAGCCACCCTTCGGTGAGGGGCGCGAGGAGCCGCTGCCAGAGAACAAGTCCACCGGACACCTGCAAGACGGCCACAATAAAGGAGCCGAGGAAGAACCAGGGGTAGGCTTCCTTCATGAAAAAGAAGGCCCGGGTGACGGTCTTGCGGACGACGTTTTCCACCCGGGGCACGCGCATGGGCGGCAGATCGATGAGGAGAGACGACGATTGACCCGGGAGGGCGCGGTTGAGAATGGTGCCCGTGATGGAGAGAACCGCAAAGATGACGCCCACGTAAAGAAGGACCAGACCGCCGCCCACGGCAGCCAGCATCCCGGCGATGACACCGATTTGCGCGGAACAGGGTATCGCAAAGTTGAGAAGTGTTGCGGCAATTGATTTCTCCCGTTTTGTCCCGAGCAGACGGGTCGTGATAGTCCCTAACTGGACGCAGCCGAATCCGAGGATGATCGGAATGACGGCCCGGCCGTTCAATCCGATCGCCGTCATGAGCCGGTCCACCAGTGTGGCAAGCCGGGGCAGGTAGCCTGAATCTTCCATGACGGAGAGAAAGAAATAGAATCCGATGACCAGGGGAAGGAGGAGGCCCAGAAGGTAGGTGATGGTCATGGTCAGCAGTCCAAACTCGCCGATCATAATCTCTCCCAGCGCAGATGCAGGCGCGATAAAACGAGCCACCAGTTCCCGAATCCACGGCTCGTAGTAGCCTTGCATGACGGTCTCCTCGGTGATCCCGACAATGTCACCGGCCACCCAGACCCCGATGACTTTGTACATGGTGTAAAGCATCAAGGCCATGATCGGAATCCCGGTAATCGGGTTAACCGCTGCCCGCCCCAGGATTTCCCGGAACCCGGTGCCCTTGGAGACGTCCCGGACCACATGGTGGACCACGTCATTGACACAGTTTCTCCGGTCGATATAGAGAGCTTCCCGTTCGTTCAAAGGGGATAGGCCGTGGCGCTCGGCAACGTGGGTGTCACCTTCCAGAACCATGAGTGCTTCCGCCTGAGAGCCCACCACCTTGAGCATTTCATGGAGCCTTTGGTGCAGTTGGTGGTCCTGGTGGCCGGTCCGAACCTTCGAGAACGCGTCGCGCACCTGTGCCAGTCCTTGCTGTTTCACCGCCACCGTGGGGATCACTTGGACCCCCAGGAGGTCGCTGAGAAGATCGACGTCAATCTGAAGGCCTGCCTCTTCCGCTTCATCCATGAAATTCAGGGCGACGACCACCGGCTTTCCCATGTCAATGAGCTGCCGTGTGAGAAAAAGGTCCCGTTCCAGGTGGACCGCGTCGACCACGTTCAAGATGACATCGGCCTCGAGAATGATATCCCGGGCCACCCGTTCCTCATCGTTGAAGGAGGAGACGCCATAGATACCGGGGGTATCGAGAATGGTATCGGTTCCCAGATGGCCCCGGGCGATCTCAATGGTGGTGCCCGGGTAGTTGGACACATCGACGTACATGCCGGTCAGGTAACCAAAAAATACCGATTTGCCTACGTTGGGGTTGCCGGCCAGCACGATCTTCTTGACGCCTCCTGCCGGGGGCGCATCGGTATGGGGGGCGTGATAATGGGGCATGGTATCGGTCTGCATCAGTGCGTACCTCCGTGAACCTGGATCTTTTCAGCCACTTTGCGGCCGATGGCGATTTCCTGGCGGTTATGGCGGACCATGAACGGTCCGAAGGGGATTCTTTCGACGCACCGAATCAGACTCCCTTCACCGATGCCGAAGCGTATGAGTTGGGTTCGAAGTCCCTCGTCTTCGATCCGGTCGACCCGGACACTCTGGCCGCGCTTGATCTCTGTGAGACACATGGTACACCTCCCGCCGGTTAAAAATGAGAATCATTATCAAAAATCTGTGAAAAAAAAGGACTCATCGGGCAGGGCCCTGGCAGTCCTGACAAAGACCATAAAGTTCGAGTTTGTGGTCTGTGACCTGAAATCGGTGGTTGCGAGCTACGGTCTTTTGCAGCGCTTCGATGCGCTGATCCTCAAATTCTATTACCTGGCCGCATTGGGTGCAGATAAGATGATCGTGGTGGCCGGTCCGGGCGGCAGGTTCATAACGGTTGAAGCCGTCTCCGAAACTTCGGGAGGCCGCGAGTCCCGCTTCCGACAGGAGATTCATGGTCCGGTAGGTGGTCGCAAATCCGATACCCGGGGCACTCTTTTGTACCTGGCGGTAAATATCTTCGATGCTCACATGCCCTCTATTCTGGAAGAAGGTGTGGGCGATGGCTTCCCTTTGGGAGGTCATACGAAGTCCCTTGCTGACGAGATAATCCTGGAATGTGTTGAGCATGTCCCGGGTCATGGTGGTCTTTGTAAGTTGCAGTTTTAAGTAGAATAGTGAAAATGATTCTCAATGTCAAGAGAAAAATAAATGAATAAATCTCAATTACTTCTAAGTGCCTGTTTTGGCTAGTCTTCCTGGGTGGAAAGACGGGGGGCCGACTCGAGTTCGAACTCCTCCCGGTCGATAGAAATCGGCTTCTCGTCGTGAGTGTCTGCGCTGCCGCCGCCGGACGTGAAGCGCAGCTGACCCGTGTAGATGGGTAGGGCGAATTTGAGCATCAAAGTGTAGAGCATGGCGCCGAATGCCCAGACCCCTATGGTGACCAGAATCTCCGTGTGCGTCGGGGAGTAGTCGTAGATTTCACCCAGTGCAGCCGGGACAAATCCCGGCACCACGAGGCCCATCCCTTTTTCGATATAGATCCCGATGAGTATGAAGACACACCCGGCATTGAGGGTCAGGAAGTTCTCCCGTGTCTTGGGATTCAGGAAGAGGAGCAGTGCCAGAATGTTGAGAATAGAGGCGGACCACATCCATGGGACGAGGCTGGTGTTACCGTGGAGTCCAAAATAGAGATACTTCACGTGAGCTGCGTGGACCGTTCCGGAGTAGAATTCCTTAAAGAGCTCCGCACCCAGAAGAAAAAGATTGATCGCCATGGCGTAGGCCACGAGTTCCGCGATCTTGAAGATGGCCTTGTTGTCGATGTCGATACGGGAAACCTTCCGGATGATCTGGAACAGAATCATCATGAGCGCCGGTCCGGAGCAAAAAGCGGAAGCCAGAAACCTTGGAGCCAGAATCGAGGCATTCCAGAAAGGCCGGGCAGCCAGCCCGTTGTACAGAAAGGCAGTCACGGTATGGATGCCCACGGCCCAGGGAATGGAAAGAAGGATGAGGGGGCCGATGACCTGCATGCTGTATTCTTTGCCAATGGAGAGACGGTAGAGTACATAAAGGAAAATGCTCAGATTAATGAAAAGATACCCGTTCAAAACCACCACATCCCAGGCGAGCAACGAGCTGGGAAAGTTCATGGCCCCAATGAAGGGGAGGATATGCCAAACCCGAGTCGGTTGTCCCAGGTCCACCATGACGAAGAGAATGCAGAGGATCACCGCACAGACCGCCAGCATTTCGCCCAGAATGGCGATCTCTTTAATTGGCTTGAAGTTGTAAAGGTAAGCTGGAACCACCAGGACGACGGCCGCCGCGGCCACGCCGACGAGAAAGGTGAAGTTTGAGATATAGAGCCCCCAGGAAACCTGGTCCCGCATGGCCGTGAGAATCAGGCCGGTTTGGAGCTGACGAAAATAGGCAACAGCACCAAGGAACATGAATAAGCCGAGGAATCCGAGCCACATGTAATAGTATTTACTGCCGACCGTGATCTCTTTGACTGCCTTGATAAAGAATCGAAGGTATTCCATCGGTTTCCCCTTGCAGTTCTAAGTTGCAAAGAAGTAGTAAAATTTGGGCAGGGTGTGCAAATCCTCCTTGAGGCGAAAAACCCGCTTGTTTTCAATGGCATAGCGTATTTCGCTTTCCGGATCCAAAAGGTTTCCGAACTTGCGGGCGCCGACGGGGCAAATCTCGACGCAGGCGGGGTATCGGCCTGACCGGCTCCGCTGAACGCAGAAGGTGCATTTTTCCACAACGCCCGTGTACCTGGGGCGATTGCCCAGGTAGTGGGTTTCCGGGTTCAGTTCGGTGTTCTGGACCTTTGGTGCGCCCCAGTTAAATTTACGGGCGCCGTAAGGGCAGGCGGCCATGCAGTAGCGGCAGCCGATGCACCAATTGTAGTCAACCACCACGATTCCGTCTTCTTCCTTCCAGGTCGCCTGCGTCGGACACGCCCGGACACAGGGCGGGTTCTCACACTGCTGGCACTGAACCGGCATGTACCAGTGATCCGCTTCCGGCACGTCGCCCGGATTGTAGTATTTTTGCGACTCCTCCAGGTCAGTCCAGGTTTCGCCGTCCTTGAAGCGCAGGACTGTGATCCAGTGGATCTGGGGCGTCCGGGACTGATTGTTTTCTCCTACGCAGGCGTAAACACAGCGCCTGCAACCGATGCACCGGGAGAGATCGAGGCCGTAGCCGAAGAGGACACCGGGAATTGGCGTCGTCGCCTTCACGGAAACTTTCTTGCCGTACTCTTCGGAGTATGTCTTCTCCAGTCTGTCCAGAACCTGCTGAATTTCCTCCTGGGTCATCTCCCTGAAATGTTTTTGAAAGAAAACGTCGAAGAAAGAAGCATCCGCTGTTTTCGGCGGCAGGGCCGCCGCCGTCAATCCCAAGGTTGCACCCTTGAGGAAATTTCTCCGATTCAGATCGATATTGAGTGGGTTGTTCCTTATCTTTTTCGACATAATCCCCGTCTCCAGAGTGAAATTACTTGATATCCGCAGGTCTGACCGGCGGCGGCTTGGGAGTGAGCGGTTTGAAACGGGGGCTGTGCGGATCGTGGCAGTGAACGCAGAGCCGATAAAGCTTCTTGCCGTTCCACTCGCCTGTACGCTTTCCGTGAACCCCGGCCTTCCAGTCTCGAAAGATGGTTCCGTGACATTGGCCGCAGAGGTAGTACGATTCATCGAAGTTGATCAATCGGCCGCTGATGAGGCGCAGCCTGTCCCGGTCATCGGGATTGTGGCAGTCAAAACACCACTGCTCCGGACCGGCATGCTTGAGAACCTTTTCCGTATGCATAACCTCCAGCTCCCGCCGTTCCGTATCGGCCTCCATATCTCCATGACAGTCGGAGCAGGGGTAGATCCCTTCTGAGAAGGGGGGCGGCGGCACAAAGAATTCGGGTACACCCAGTTCCTTCGTCGGCAAGGTTCTCGATGGGCTTTTCGTAGTGGACTCGGAGGCGGCGGCTGAAATAACAAAAGTTGTGATGATAGCAAGAAATAAAGAGAGGAAACTGCCAATTTGAATCATCGAACCCCCCCATGGTCTAGGACGAAATCAGCTAGGCTACTTGTTTCATTGCTTTTCCAAGATTATCACTATAGTGACTTGCTTGCCCGATTGCAAGACTTTTTTCGTTTTTGCCTCTTTAAGTTCTGATTCTGGGTCAAGGTAGGCGAGGTGAGGGGTCTACCGGCGCAACAGGGAGCAGCATTGCTTCCACCTCCCGCGACGATCACTCATGTAACATCCGGGCTAAGTCTGTTCCGACTTTGCGGCATACCGTTTGAGTCGCTCGATAAGTGTGGATCTCGATATACCGAGTCGTTTGGCGGCCAGGGAGTTGTTGCCTTCACATTGCTTCACCGTGTTTAAAATGTATTCTCTTTCCAGTTCCCCCAGAGTGAGATTCATGGAAGGGGGAACGGTTCCGGCAAAGGTTTCCCGGGCTGCAGCCTGGCACAGTTCCAGGGGCAGATGCTTGCGCTCGATTGGATGTCCCGTAGCCAGGATGACCGCCCGTTCCACCACATTCCGAAGCTCCCGGATATTCCCGGGCCACGAGTAGCTCATCAGCATCTGTAGCGCTTCCTCCGCAAGGGTGACCTGGGGCTTCCCCATTTCACGGCTGTAGACTCCGATGAAATGGGTGACCAGAAGGGGGATATCGTCCATTCTTTTTTTCAAAGGCGGAAGATGAATCTCCATCACTTTGAGTCGGTAGTAGAGGTCTTTTCGAAAATTGCCTTTTCCCACCATGGTCGCGAGATCCCGGTTGGTTGCGGCAAGGATACGGACATCGGCCTGAATTTCCCGGGTGCCGCCGACCCGGCGAAAAGGTTCGCCTTCCAGTATCCGCAGCAGTTTCGGCTGAAGGGTTGAAGACATCTCCCCGATTTCGTCGAGGAACAGGGTCCCGCCGTCGGCCATCTCAAAGAGTCCTTTTTTGGTTTCTCGGGCATCGGTAAAGGCACCCTTCTCATGTCCGAAGAGTTCGTCTTCCAGAAGGTTTTCGGTAAGGGCGCTGCAGTTGACTTTGACCAAAGCTTTGGGCGCCCTGGCGCTCTGGTAGTGGATAGCGTCGGCGGCGAGCTCCTTCCCGGTTCCTGACTCGCCGCTGAGGAGTACCGGTGTCCTGGGCGCTTGTGCCACGACCGCAATTAATTCCTTGAGCTGACGGGTGGCGGTACTCTCTCCAAGAATGGCCGTGCGGGGTGTGACGGCTTCCCGTTGCCTGCGCAGACGGTTAACCTCGTTCTTGAGTTGGTGGGTCTCAAGGGCTTTTTGGACCACCATGCGGAGTTCGTCCAGTTCAAAGGGTTTATTGATGTAATCGTAGGCGCCGCTCTTCATGGCTTCGATAGCCGTGGGGACTTCCGGATAGGCGGTCATGATGACCACCAGCTGGTCGGGCGACTCTTCTTTGATCTTTCTGAGAAGGGTGAGACCATCGGTGTCAGGGAGTCTAATGTCGAGTAACACCAGGTCGGGCTGGGTGTCGTAGAACGCCGCCATGGCCTCCGTGCCGTCTCCAGCGCAAACCACGGCCTTCCCCTCCTGTTCAAAAACATCCCGCAGGGTTTCGAGCATCGATTCGTCGTCTTCAATGACGAGCAGGCTCGGTATCATGGTCGCCCCCTTTTCAGACGTCTAGTCAGCACGATTCTCACAGCTTGCTTGCCAGGGCCGGGGAGTGAACGGCCTGAAGTCGGATGGTAAATGTCGTTCCCTCGCCGGGACTGCTCTCCACGGATATAGTCCCGTGGTTTTCCGTCACAATCTGGTGAACGATAGAGAGCCCCAGCCCGGTGCCGTTCGCCTTGGTCGTGTAAAAGGGTTCAAAGATCC
>CAYUBU010000405.1:0-13180 GCA_964443105.1 uncultured Nitrospirota bacterium | reverse complement strand
GCTCTATTTGGCCGGTAGTCTATAGAAAAACGGCGGCCTGCAACGGCCGCCGTTTTCGTTTGCCCCCAGAATCTGCCATCCGCCCCTATCCGATCGTTTCCGCAAGAATTCCAGTACTGAGTGCCGAAACAGGGCAGACCGAGGCGATAGGAGGAAGGAACAAAGGGTTGTGAAGTTATGGCACCAGGAATATCCCATGGTCCACAAACTCCCCGAAGGGACCCGGCCCTTGCCGGATTCCTTTTTTTCGTTATACTTGGAGTGCATTGTCGGCGCTGTTGAATGAGGGGATCTATGTCATTGAGTTGAGCAGGAGGCAGGGAAGAGCATGAAAACAGCGCAGTCAGAACTGATTAAAGAGACCGGGCGGCTCCATGAGAAGCTCCGCCGCGTGGGGTGGACCCGGAAGAACTGTGAACTCATCGCCCCGACCACACTGGAGATCAACCGCCTCAAGGGGGAGCAGAACGCGGTGATCCTCGCCCACTCATACCAGACGCCTGACATCATGTACGGGGTGGGCGACTACATCGGCGATTCTTACGGCCTCAGCCGCATGGCCACGGAACATCGGGCACAGAAGATCATCTTCTGTTCCGTCTATTTCATGGGCGAGACGGCCAAGCTGCTCAATCCCGAAAAGGAAGTCCTGGTACCGAGGAGAGCCGGCTGTTCCCTGGCCGATGCCATCACCGCGGAGCAGGTCCGGGAACTGCGGAAGAAGCATCCCGACGCCGGGGTCGTCTGCTATGTGAACACCTATGCCGCAGTCAAGGCGGAAAGTGATGCCTCCTGCACCTCGTCCAATGTGGTGGCGGTCGTGGAGGCCATGCCCCAGGAGGAGATCGTTTTTATCCCCGATAAACTGATGGGGTTGAACCTGCAGAACATGACCTCCAAGAAGATCATCACCTGGGAAGGGACCTGTGTGGTCCACGAGGAGTTCAACGAGGCAGCCATTGAGAATATCCGCCGGCGCTTCCCGGGGGTGAAGATTCTGGCCCATCCCGAGTGTTCGCCGGGGATTGTGGCGCTGGTCGACTATGCCGGTGGGACGGAAAGCATGCTCAACTACGTCGGTGATTCGTCGGCCCAGACATTCATGCTGGTCACCGAATGCGGACTGACGGATCGCATGAAGGCGGAATTCCCGGACAAAGAGATCGTGGGAACCTGTATCCTCTGCCCCTACATGAAGGAGATCCAACTGGCCGACGTACTGCAGGCACTCAAGGATCCGACCCCCGAACAGCGGATCGAAATTCCGGAAGATATCGCCGACCGGGCCCGGGCCAGCCTGACCAACATGTTTGAACTGGAACAGAAGGGGCGGGAACTCCTGAAAAAGAGGCGCTGAACCGCCCAAAACCCAAAAAGGGGTCAGGCCCCTTTTTGGAAGTTTCCGGTAACGGCTCCAGAAAAACCCAACTATTTTAACTGCTTTGAAGGGTTGGACCCGGAAGGGGTTTGGAAAGGTCTTCTCGCCGAATCCCGATTCTCTCGGCGGCCAAATCGACATACTCGGGATCGATCTCGTAGCCGATGTAGTGGCGTCCATCGTTCATACAGGCGAGACAGGTGGAACCGCTCCCGCAGAAGGGGTCGAGGACCATGTCCCCTTCGAAGGTATAGAGCTGGATCAGCCGACGGGGGAGTTCCTCCGGAAAGGGGGCGGGATGCCCAATGCTTTTGGCCATGACCGCGGGGAAGGTCCAGATGCTCTTGGTAAATTCGAGAAAATCGGCTTTTGAGATGGTGTTCTTTTTTTCTCCCGGCTTCCGGGCAAAGGTCCCTTTGGAGAAGACCAGGATATATTCGTGAATGTCCCGAAGGACCGGGTTGGAGGCCGATTTCCAGCTCCCCCAGGCGGTGGAGGGTCCGGAACTGGCCGACTTGTCCCAGATAATCTCTCCCCGCATGAGAAAGCCGATCTCTTCCATGATGTCGATGATGTAGCTGTGCATGGGGATGTAAGGCTTTCGGCCAAGGTTGGCCACATTGACACAGGCCCGGCCGCCGTGAACCAGTTTCCTGTAGACCTCCTCAAAAACGGTGCGGAGGAGATTCAAGTGCTCCTGGAGGGGGAGGTCGTCGTCATAGGCTTTGCTCGCGTTGTAGGGGGGAGAGGTGACCATGAGGTGGATACTGTCATCGGGGATTTCGTCCATCCGCTCGCTCGATTTGCAGTAGATCCGGTCTCCCTTCTCCGGCGGCACGCTGTTCTCGGTGCCGGTCCATTCACTATCGGGCTTCCGATCCCCGTAGAGCCGGCTGTTGTAGTAGTCGGAGGAATCGTGGCTGATACGGCCCCGATTGCCGAAGGCCGTCGTGCTCGTTCTTTTCCGTTTGAAAGCCATCCCTTGTGTCCCGGCAGCGGCGGCACTGCTTCGCCTTTGATTGCAGTGCTTTGGGGGAGAACGTAGCACAGACTGGGGGGGGAAAACAAGGTTGACAATTAACCGGCGATAAAATAGAATTGCCCCCGTTCCATTCACGCCTGTAAATTCACGATACCCGGTCGTATGGGGATCGATTTAATCAAACGGGACACCTTTATTATGAAGATACTGGTTGTCGGTTCGGGGGGTAGAGAACACGCCCTGGTCTGGAAGATCGCCCAGAGTGCCCGGGTGGAGAAGATCTACTGCGCGCCGGGCAACGGCGGGATTGGGGCTCAGGCCGAATGTGTCTCCATCGGCGCCGACGACCTGGACGGACTGGTCGGCTTTGCCCGGGAAAAGGGCATCGATCTGACGGTAGTCGGTCCCGAGGTTCCCTTGACCATGGGAATCGTAGACCACTTCGAGGAGGCGGGCCTGAAGATTTTCGGCCCCCGGCGCAATGCGGCCATTCTGGAAGGGAGCAAGACTTTCACCAAGGATTTTCTCGCCCGCCACGGCATCCCCACAGCGTCCTACCGGAGCTTTACCGATCCCGCAGCGGCGATCGCTTACATCGAAGAGCAGGGTGCCCCCATTGTGGTAAAGGCCGACGGCCTTGCCGCGGGAAAAGGGGTGATTGTAGCGACCACAGTTGAGGAAGCGGTGTCGGCTGTCCGGGCCATCATGGAAGACAAGGCCTTCGGAGAGGCCGGTGAAACGGTGGTGGTGGAAGAATGTCTCAAGGGCGAAGAGGCCTCTTTCATGGTCTTCTCCGACGGGAAGACCCTGGTGCCCATGCTCTCCTCCCAGGACCACAAACAGATTTTCGATGGCGACAAAGGGCCCAATACGGGCGGCATGGGAGCCTACACGCCGGCACCGGTGATCCAGGGGCGGACCTCGGAAATCATGGAGACGGTCATGATCCCCACCATCGAGGGGATGGCCCGGGAAGGGCGACCCTTCAAGGGTGTGCTTTATGCGGGCCTCATGATCACGGCCGCGGGAATTCAGGTCCTGGAGTTCAACACCCGATTCGGCGATCCCGAAGCCCAGCCGATTCTTTTCAGGCTCAAAACGGATCTGGTGGACATCATTGAAAAGATTCTCGCCGGACGGCTTCATGAGGCCCGGATCGAATGGCACGATGGGGCCAGCGTTTGCGTTGTGATGGCCTCCGGCGGCTACCCGGGATCTTATGAAAAGGGAAAGCCGATTTTGGGCCTGGGAGAAATCCCGCCGTCCGACGATCTCTTCGTCTTTCATGCAGGGACCAGGATATCCAATGACCAGGTGGTCACCGCGGGCGGCCGGGTCCTCGGCATCACTGCCATGGGCCCGAATCTGGCGTCGGCCCTGGGCAAGGCCTACGAGGGGATCGGCCATATCAACTACGAGGGGAAGTATTTTCGAACCGACATCGGACAAAAAGGTCTAAACCGATCTTAACTATCTGAGGTGAACCGTGTCAAAACCTGTTGTGGGTATCGTTATGGGAAGCGATTCGGACCTGCCGGTGATGAAGGAGGCGGGAAAGGTCTTGCGTATTTTTGAAGTCCCCTATGAGTTCCGTGTCATTTCGGCCCACCGGACACCGGACACCGCCGCAGCCTATGCGAAAAAAGCCGAAGAGAGAGGGCTCAAGGTCATCATTGCGGGAGCCGGGGCAGCAGCCCATCTGGCGGGGGTTCTTGCCGCGAGCACCCCGCTCCCGGTGATCGGCGTGCCCCTGGCCGCTACCCCACTGAACGGGATGGACGCCCTCTTGTCAACGGTACAAATGCCCGGGGGTGTGCCTGTGGCCACCATGGGCATCGGCGGCGCCGGTGCGAAGAACGCCGCCCTCTTCACGGTCCGAATGCTTGCTCTGAAGGACCCTGCCTTGAAGAAGGAAATGAAAGAGTTTCAAAAGATCCAGCGTCAGAAGGTGGAAGAAGCGGACCAGCGGGTGCGAGAAGAAGAATGAGAACTTTTTCCCTCCTTGTCGCGCTCATCGTGGCCACTCTACTGGCGATCCCCGAGGTGAAGGGGGAATCGGAACGGGCCATCACCCCTGATCTGGGGGAACCGGAGATTCTGGATCTGGCGAATCGGCAGGAGATCCCCGTGACCCTGGCCGCAGCCCTCCAGCTGGCCCTGCGAAACAACCTGGAAATCGCCATCGAGCGGGTTAATCCTGAAATCAGTGAACAACGGGTCGTTCAGGAAAAATCGGTTTTTGACCCCACCGCTTCCGCGACCCTCTCCAAAGACCGGTCCGTGCGTCAGACCTCGTCAGCCCTTGCCCTGCCACCTGAGAACGAGACGGAAGATCTCAATTGGGACGCCGGGATATCCAAGGGGTGGGTCACGGGTACCGAGACGGATCTTCGTTTCACCAACAACCGCAACGACACCAATTCAGCTTTTGCCGGTCTAAATCCGGCTTACACCTCGGACCTGGTTCTCTCCCTGACCCAGCCGCTGCTCAAGGACTTCGGGATCAGCATCAATAAATCTCAGATCCGGATCGCGGCAAACAACAAGGAGATATCGGAGTTTCAGTTTCGTGACAACGTCATGGCGATCCTCTTTAATGTGGAATCGAATTACTGGGAGCTGGTCTATGCCCGGGAGGAGCTGAAGGTCAAGGAGGAGTCGCTCCGTCTGGCCGAGGATTTTCTAAAGATCACCGAACGGAAGGTGGAGGTCGGTATTTTGGCCCCGGTGGAAATTCTTCAGGCGGAAGCGGAGAAGGCTGCCCGGGAGGAAGGGGTCATTATGGCGGAAGACAGCCTCCTGGACGCCGAGGACCGCCTCCGAACCGTGCTGAATCTCACCGACGATCCCCGTTACTGGGAAATCCGCCTCCTGCCCCTGGACGAGCCCTCACTGATAGACACGGTTCTCGACCTGAATGCCCAACTGCTTCAGGCCATGGAGAACCGTCCCGATTTCCAGCAGGCAAAGATTGACCTGGAAACCAGGCAAATCGAACTCAAGTACTCTCGAAACCAGACTCTCCCTCGCATCGACCTAGTCGCCAGCCTCGGTGTCAGCGGACTCGCCGGTGATGCGCAGGCGGTCATTCCGGTTCCGGGGGCCACCCCCGTGTTCAGTCCCTTTGACGGGAACTATTCCGACGCCCTGGAGGAGCTCAAATCCGGGGACAACTACGACTACACCATCGGCATCCTAGTGGAGTATCCCCTGGGCAACCGGTTCGCCAAGAGCGAGCTGGTCATGGCCGACCTGGAAAATCAGAAAGCCCTGCTGGCCCTGAAGGAGTTGGAAAACCGGGTCATTCGGGAGGTGCGGGAGGCCTACCGCCAGATCGACACCAACCGGAAACGGATTGCCGCCGCCGAGGCGGCCCGGAGACTAGCAGAAGAGCGCCTCCGGACCGAGACCCGCCGCTTTGAGCTGGGCCTGGCCACCAGCTACGACGTTCTCGACTTTCAGGAGAAGCTGACCGTGGTCAGGAGCCGCGAGCTGAGGGCCCGCATCGATTACCGAGAGTCCCTGGTCAACCTGGAGCGGGTGAAAGGGACCCTGATCCAGGCCAAAGGGATTTCCCTGTAATTTCCCGCCTCCGGTCAATCACCGACGATGGTTCCCACCAGATCATAATCGTGGGCGTCGGTGATGGTCACCCTCTGGAAGGCACCCACCACACCCTCACCTTCATTGATCAGGACAGAGCCGTCCACCTCCGGGGCCTGACCGTAATAACGCCCGGCGAGAAGGAGATCGGTTTCCGGCGAGGCGCCCTCCACCAGAACCTCAAGGGTCTGGCCCACCCGGGCACGATTCTTCCGGGCCGAAATTCCGCGCTGGATCTCCATCACCCGGGCCTGGCGCTCCGCCTTCACCCCATCGCTCACTTGGCCGGCGTATTCGGCCGCCGGCGTATCGACCTCCCGGGAGTAGCTGAAAACACCGAGATGGTCGAAACCGGTCTCTTCGACGAAATCACAGAGTTCCTGAAACTCCCGCTCCCCTTCACCGGGGAAACCGACGATGAGGCTGGTCCGCAAAACGAGATCGGGAAGTTTTTCTCTCAGTGTGGCGATACGTTCCCGGATCCGCTTTGATCCCCCGGGGCGGTTCATCTTCCTGAGAACAGAATCACTGATATGCTGCACCGGAAGATCGAGATAGGAGAGCACCCTAGGTTCCGCGGCCATCAGGTCAATCAGTTCGTCACCGAGATGGTCGGGATGGAGATACATGAGCCGGATCCAATGGAGGCCGTTGAGGGACGCAAGTTGTTTCACCAGGGCCGCCAGGCTGTCCGACCCAGTCCCGTCGATGCCGAAGCGGGTGATGTCCTGGCCGATAAGGATCAGCTCCCGGACACCTTGACCGGCCAGACTCCGGGCCTCGTCGAGCAGCTCCTTTATCTCCCGGCTCTCATGGGGTCCCCGGATGAGCGGTATGGTGCAATAGCTGCACCGGTTGCTGCACCCTTCGGAAATTTTCAGGTAGGCGGTGTGAAAGGGGGTCAGAATCGACCGCGGAAGCGTGGACCCGACCGGCTGCGCCACCGACGGCCCCAGGATCCGGTCTACCACGGCCACAATCTTGGCCTCATCCCGGATCGGGAGGAACCGGTCGACTTCCGGTATGTCCCGCACCAGTTCTTCGCTGTAGCGTTGAACCAGACATCCTGTGACCACCACCCCCTGCACCACGCCCCGGCTCTTGAGATCGCAGTACCCCAGGATGGTGTCCACCGACTCTTCCTTTGCGGCATCGATAAAACCGCAGGTATTGATGAGAATCAGGTCCGCCTCTTCATCCCGGGCGGCAAAGGTGTAGCCCGCCGCCTTCAGCCGTCCCACCATCCCCTCGCTGTCGACCAGATTCTTGGGGCAGCCCAGTGATACCAGTCCGATCTTCTTTGCAGTCATGATTCAATTCACCTGCTTTGTTGCTGTCATTTCAATAGGTCATTTCAGAGAAGCTTTGGAATGATTGGGGAAAGGGCTACGGCACTCAGCTCGTAGGGACACCCTCGCCGTCACCAATTCTTTTCCTGGTACAACGGGGTGCCAGGCAGGCCTGCCTGGCACCCTCAACCGCGGTCACTGCTGATCGATGATTTTGACCCCCTGAGGCGCCTTGAAGGCGAAGAGACTGTCGGGCAGATCCTGGTTCACTTTCACATCCTTGAAGTAGAGTTCCGTCACGTTGCCGTAGAGATCGTACTGGTCGATCCGTTCCACATGATAATCGGACTTATTGACGAAGACGAGAATCTTGTTGAGCTGAGCCTCCTCGACCTTTCTCGGTATCAGCTGAAGGATATGCCGGGTGGAGCGATCAAACACGGGATCGCTGTTCATGGAAATGACATAATCGGCCTCGGCCTTTTTCAATCCCTCAAAAAAGACGAGAGGCGACCGGATGCCGCCCTTGCCCCCCAGGTTGATCCGGCGGGCCTGCTTCACTTCCGGGCTGTAATAGATCACCGTTTCTCCCTGGATGAAGTACTGCTCCTGGGAGGGCTTCTCGTAATCCCACCGCATCATCTGGTTCCGTCGGATGTAGACCTTCCCTTCCGAGTTCTGGTCCTCGGGATAGGAGAGGATTCGGGCCACCTGGGTGAAGCGGGCCTCAAAGTCTTTGAGAGACTTGTAGTAGGCCTCCACATGGTCGACAACGGCCCCAAGATCGGCTCGCTTTTCCTCCAGGTTATCGCCGTACAGAGAAACGGGGAGTGCAAGCAGAACGAGAAGGATTCCCAACAAGAACCTCAGGGGTGAGCATGAACTTAATTGACCAGACTTGACCGACATGAGACAGACTCCTTTCAGTTGTATTCTTTCCCGACCAGCACTTCCCGGGGGCGGGATCCATCGGCGGGGCCGACCACGCCGTCCCGTTCCATACGCTCGATCATGCGGGCCGCCCGGTTGTAGCCGACCCGCAACCGCCGCTGGAGCATTGAAATGGACGCCTGGCGGCTTTCAGTCACCAGCTGCACCCCTTGATCGTAGAACTCGTCGTAGGGTTCTTCCTCTTCATGGTTCGGGTCGGAACGAAGCGACGCGGTGATGACTTCCTCATCGTATTCGGGGCGCCCCTGCTTCTTCACGAATTCCACGACCCGCTTGATATCATCGTCGGAGAGAAAGGAGCCGTGGAGGCGAATGAGCTGGGACGACGCAGGCCGAAGGAAGAGCATATCCCCTTTGCCCAAAAGATGCTCCGACCCCACCGTATCGAGGATGGTCCGGGCATCGTACTTGGAAGAGACCTGAAAGGAGATTCTCGCCGGGAAGTTCGCTTTGATCACCCCCGTAATGACATCGGTGGACGGCCGCTGGGTCGCCATAATCAGGTGAATCCCCGCCGCCCGGGCCATCTGGGAGAGCCGGGTGATGGCCTCTTCCACATCCCGTCCGGCCACCATCATGAGGTCGGCCAACTCGTCGATCACGATCACCAGGTAGGGGAGTTTCTGGGGCTTTTCCCCCAAGTCTTCCGACCGTTCGTCATCGAGGGAAATGGTCTGCGACTTATGGGTCCACTCCTTGATCTCTTTCTCGATGCCCCGGTTGAAGCCGACAATATTGCGGACCCCCTTCTCCGAGAGGAGCATATACCGCCGTTCCATCTCCTTCACCGCCCAGAAGAGGGCTCCCGCCGCTTTCCGGGAGTCGGTGACCACCGGCGCGATGAGATGGGGGATGCCGTCATAGATGGAGAGTTCCAGCATCTTGGGATCGACCATAATCATCCGAACCTCGTCGGGGGTGGCATTGAAGAGGAGGCTGACGATCATGGAGTTGACGGCCACCGATTTTCCCGAGCCCGTGGCGCCGGCCACGAGGAGATGGGGCATCTTGGCCAGATCGAAAAAGAAGGGATCGCCGAAAATGTTTTTTCCCAGCGCCAGTTTCAGAACGGACGAAGCCTTCTGGTACCCCTCGGACGTGAGGATGTCCTTCATGTACACGTCTTCCCGGTTGTTGTTGGGAATTTCGATACCGACGGCGGCTTTCTCCGGCAAGGGCGCGACGATGCGGACCCGTATCGCCCGCATGGCCATGGCCAGGTCATCGGCCAGGTTGACGATCTTGCTGACCTTGATCCCCGGCGCCGGCTGATATTCGTACATGGTGATCACCGGCCCGGGATGGACTTCGGTCACCTGGCCGTGGACGCCGAAGTCGGCCAGCTTCTTCTCCAGAATTTCCGAATTCATGAGAAGTTCTTCCCGGTTGGTCTTCCGGTCCCACTCGGGCGGATCTTCCAGGAGGGTCACCGGGGGGAGACGGAAAATCCCGTCGGTGGCGTGAAAATCGAACTCCTCCTGAAAGGGCTCGACTTTCCGGACTAGCTTCTTCTTTTCCTCCACCTTGGGCTGCGGGCGCCGGCTCTTGATTTCGATCTTCTTCTTGAAAACCTCGGCTTTCTTTTCTTTCTCCCTTCTCAGGCGGTAGCGGTCGACTCCCTTCTCAAACAAGACCCGGGCCAGGTGGAAACTTTTGATTGAAAAGGCGATGACCGAAAAGCCCGTGGTCGCCATAAAGGAGATGAGCAGCAGGGTCAGAACGATCAGGTAGGTGCCGGTCTTTGCGAAAAGATGGTTCATGCCTGAAGCCAGGCCGCTTCCGATCACCCCGCCCGCCCGGTAGATGGTCTGAGTGAACAGTCGGAGTGTGTCGTACTCCAGGCTCAGCAGAGTCGCGAGAGAGAGGACGAGCATCATCCCCCCGCCGAGGTGGATCAGCGTCTGCTTTCTCGTCCACTTTCTGTTTTGGAAAAGAACCCCCGCGAAGGCAAACACAAAGAGGGGAAACAGCACGGCCGCGGCACCGACGAGATGATAGAGAATGTCCGCGGTATAGGAACCGACCAGTCCGCCGTAGTTGTGAATTTTCCCTTTCCCCGGGGTCGTAAACGCCGGGTCCGTATTGTTATAGGTCAAAAGGCTGATGACGAAAAAAAGGGCCACCACAACCAGGACAATAGCGATCCCCTCCCGGACCACCGGATGATTGCGCCAATCTTTCGCTGCCGTATCTTTCTTCTTCATAACACCCACACAAAGAGAACAACCGCCAGGCACCAGCAGTAGATGGAAAAAAAGGTCAGCCGCTTCTTCTTCAGAACCGCCATCAAGATCTTGATGGCCAGCCAGCCGCTCGCCGCGGCGGTCAAAAAGCCGGCGAGAAAGACAGCTCCCGATCCATTCAGCGCATGGCCGAAAATTTCCTTCGACTGCAGTGTCACGGCGCCCATGATAGCCGGGATGGAAAGGAGAAAAGAGAAACGGGCCGCGGCATCGGCATCGATCTTCAGAAACAGGCCCGTGGCAATGGTCGATCCCGAGCGGGAAATACCGGGAACGATGGCGAGCCCCTGAACCAAACCGATGACCAGGGCGTCGATACTTTTCATCTCCGTAAGCGGCCGGTGGGCGCCACGGACCCGATCGGCCATAAAGAGGAGCAGGCCGGTCACGACCAACGTAAAGGAGACCACCGAAACCGACGAAAACATCTCTTCGAAAACATCTTTGAAGAGTACCCCGATGAAGCCGGTGGGGATCGTCCCCACCACCACCAGGAGGAAGACCCATCGCCATCGGGGATCCCCCTTCTCCCGGAATGAGAATAGAATCTTCTGAATATCCTCCCGGAAATAGACGATCACCGCCAGCAGCGTTCCCAAATGCACCACGACATCGAATGCCAGATTCGGCTCCCGCATGTTCAGGAGGTGCTGGCCGATGACCAGGTGACCGGAACTGCTGACCGGCAGGAATTCCGTCAGCCCCTGCACGAGACCCAGTATGATAGCGTCGATAATCGTCATAGAAGCCGCGACCTACCCGGGTTTCCGCAGAAAGCCGGGGATCCTCTCCCCGGCAATAAGCTCTTCAAGGGTTTCCCGTTTCCGAACCACGTCGTACCGGTCGGCGGATACGAGGATCTCAGGCACCCGGGGCCGGGTATTGTAGTTGGACGCCATAACAAATCCGTAGGCTCCAGCAGACATGACAGCCACCAGATCGCCCGTTTCATAGGGCTGCATGTCCCTGTCCTGGGCAAGAAAATCGCCGGACTCACAGATGGGCCCCACAATATCGGCGGTCACACTGTCGGTGATCTTGCGCTGGACCGCCTGAATCCTGTGATAGGCGCTGTAGAGGGACGGACGTATGAGATCATTCATGCCGGCATCCACGATAAAGAATTTCCTGCCGTGATTCTCCTTGGTGTAACGGACCCGGGTCACCAGGATCCCGGCATTCCCCATGATCACCCGGCCGGGCTCCAGAACCAGTTTCAACCCCAGATCCTTCGTGTGACGGATCAGCGCCCGGCCATATTCGGTGGGGTGGGGCGGATCCTCTTCATCGTAGCTGATCCCGAGCCCGCCGCCCAGATCGAGATAGGCGATGTTGTAATCGTCGTTCCTCAGGTCGGCAATCAACGACCGGACCCGATCGATGGAGTCCACAAAGGGGCCGATGTCGGTCAGTTGGGAACCGATATGGCAGTCGACGCCCACGGGCTCCACGTGGGCCAGCGTTCTGGCCCGCCGGTAGGCCTCGGGGGCCGCCTCGATGGGTATGCCGAACTTGTTCTTCTTGAGGCCAGTGGAGATGTAGGGATGGGTCCGGGGATCCACATCGGGGTTGACCCGAAAGGCAATCCGGGCGATTTGGTTCAGATCGGCGGCCACGCGGTTGATGGCTTCCAGCTCCTGGAGAGACTCCACGTTGAACATGAGGATGTCCTGCTCCAGGGCATAACGGATCTCATCGTCTCCCTTGCCCACACCGGAAAAGACGACTTTCGACGGGTCCGCACCGGCTTTGAGCACCCGGAAAAGCTCGCCTGCCGACACGATGTCAAATCCGCTCCCCAAACCGGCAAAGATCGAGAGGATCGCCAGATTGGAGTTGGCCTTCACCGAATAGCAGACCAGATGCTCCGTCTCCCGCAAGGCGTCCTCAAAGGCAAGATAGTGCCTTTCCACAGTGGCATGGCTGTAAAGATAAAAGGGGGTCCCCGCCTCTTTCGCGATATCAGCAATGGAGACATTTTCACAGAAAAGCGCGTCACCTCGATACTTGAAATGATGCATAAATCCTACCCCTTTCAATCCGGGCCCCGGCGGGCCCCCTCTTCCAGTAGACGCTTAAGGCGCCAATATCTTCACCGCCTTCGACGGTCTGCTTTCGTTCTGTGCGGGCGCCGTGTCAAAGGCGGTGACATGATACTCATAGACGCTTCCCGGTTTGATGTTTCGGTCGGTAAAGAGGGTCATCGGTCGCAGCACCTCGCCGACTTTAATCGGCCTGGCCTCACCGGGGCCCCGTCTGTAGATCCGGTAGCCGCCGAGATCGGTTTCCCGGCTGTCCTGCCACAAGAGCCGAACCATGGCGACACCGGCAATTCCCTCCACGCCCCCCGGCGGTTCCGGTGCATTCCGGTCGACGGGACTCACAGAAGCCGGCTCACTCTCCCGGCTCTCGATCCACGGAGCTACCTCCGACCCCACCGTTCGCACCGTATAGAGATAGGTCACGCCGTTTTGAACCGGGCGGTCAACGTAACGGTCCTCCCGAACAGGTTCCCGGTTGACCGGGTGGAGCGGGAAGGGCTCCCCCTTCCGTGTGCGATAAACATTGTACCCCGCACCGGGAACGGCCGGCGGGGTCCATCGAAGGCGGACCGACCGGTCACCCCCCTCCCCGGAAATCAACTCCGGCGGCTCAGGGGTGGCGGCCCAATAGATCGACACCTCCGGGGACTCGGGGCCTCCATACCCCTTCCGCCCCACCGGGACTACCACGT
>CAYUBU010000404.1:0-6744 GCA_964443105.1 uncultured Nitrospirota bacterium | reverse complement strand
CTTCCTCGCCTACATACTCTTTCTGACACATGCCTTTAAAAGCGAATCTTTGGCCGTTCTTCAGGGAGCGCCGGAACTGGTGGTCCACCGGATGCTGGGAGGCCGCCATGAACTGACGCCTCTGAGCTATGGGGCGGCATTTGCAGGAATACCGGGAGTCGGCACCGTGGTACCCCGCTACTGGGGTTACTATTACGACAATGCCACCGGTGCCAATTACACCCTCATGGGCGTGCCGGAGAGCGCCCGAAAAGCCTCCACCCTGGTGCTCGGGTCGATGATTGAGCCTGGTCAGAAGGGGGTCTGCGTCATCGGCCAGGGGGTTTCTGAGGCGCGGCTCCTCAGCGTGGGGGACAAATTCCCTGTCACCGCCGCCGATGGTACCCTGCGAACACTCAGGATCGTCGGCATATTCACCGATGTGTCGGCCCTGCTCACCAACGATCTCATTCTCCTCAACCCCGAAGAGTTAAGAGAGCTTTTCCGGATACCCCAGGGGATGGCCACCGATTTTGTGGTCCAGGTCCATAATCCGTCGGAGATCAACAATGTGGCCCGGAAGATCAAGTATGAGTTTCCTGATACGAGGCCGATCACCCGGAGTGAAATCATCAGGACCTACGACGCTCTTTTCAGCTGGCGCAGCGGTTTGATTACGGTAATGTTTTTCGCGGCCGTTGTCGCATTCGCCATTCTGGCCTGGGACAAGGCGACAGGTCTGAGTGCCGAAGAGCGCAAGGAGGTCGGCATCCTAAAAGCCATCGGCTGGGAGACCTCGGATATCCTGGAACTGAAATTCTGGGAGGGCGCGGTTCTCTCCGTCTTTTCTTTTTTAACCGGGATCATTGGGGCCTACGCCCATGTTTTCTTCTTCGGGGGTTCTTTTTTTGCACCGGCTCTGAAAGGCTGGTCGGTACTCTTTCCCGACTTCAAGCTGGTGCCCTATGTCGATCTCTACCAGATCTTCGTACTCATGTTTCTTACGGTGCTTCCCTATATCGCGGCTACCATCGTTCCATCGTGGAAAACGGCAATTACCGATCCTGATGTTGTCATGAGAGGGTGAATGAGCGTTATTCGGCTGGAGCAGGTCAGCAAAGTATTCAATAAGGGGAGACCCAATGAGGTTGTGGCGGTGCAGGATGTTTCTGTGGCGATCAAGCCGGGCGAAATGGCGGTGCTCAAGGGGCCCAGCGGCTCAGGCAAGACGTCACTTCTGGGCCTCATGGGCTGCATGAGCCGCCCGACAGCGGGAAAGATCATGGTCAACGGCAAAGATGTCGCCAAACTCCCTGAACATTTTCTGACCGAAATCAGGCGTAATATTTTCGGTTTTATCTTTCAGCAGTTCAATCTCATACATGGGATCACTGTTCTCGAGAATGTCATGCTTCCTCTTTATCCCACTGAAAGGCGTCTCTCTGAAATCAAAGAGATGGCGGAGTCGGTGATAGAAAAACTGGGGATTGCGAAACGAAAACACTTTCCCGTTCAGGGCCTGTCGGGGGGCGAGCAGCAGCGGGTGGCTATCAGCCGCTCCCTGGTCAACAATCCCGAAATGATTCTCGCGGACGAACCGACGGCCCACCTGGATTCCAAGCTCTCAGAGGAATTGATGGAGATCCTTCACGGGCTCAACGGGGAAGGGAAGACCATTGTTATTGCCACACACGACCCCCTGGTGTATAGCCGGGATTGCATTCATCGCATTATCGAAATGCGGGATGGCGCGGTTACGGGGATAGATGAAACCGCCGCGTCGCCGGGTGATTGAAAGGAGTCGTCAGGCATGATTCTTCATCCCGGTATCATCGCGCTTCTCACGGGCTCCGCTGTCATGGTGGCCATGCTCTTATACAGTGCGGGACTCGGTATCCGAATACTACGGTCCTGGGACATGGCCAGCAGTTCTGAGCAGCAGCTCGCACTGGAGCGAAAGACCTATCTCGTTTCCACCATCATGAACTACGTCTTCGGCTTCGAGATCCTTTCATCCCTCCTGTTTATTTATACCATAGACGGGCTGCACCCGGTGTTTGTCGGCGCCATGTGCGCCACAGGGTCGCTGAACGCCAATCCTGTGGGCTGGTACGCGCTTTACGCAAAGATTGCCGTTTTCTTCCTCGGGGGAATATGGATTGTCATCAATCTGGTTGATCAGAAAGCCTACGATTTCCCCCTGGTCCGTTTGAAATACGTTCTACTCCTATGGATGCTGCCCGTGGTTCTGGCGGAAGCCGGTCTCCTGTTCAGCTATTTTCTCGGATTGAGACCGAACATCATTACGTCGTGCTGCGGTGCGCTGTTCAGCGAATCCGGCGGCGGTCTGGCGAGCGGGATTTCGTCCCTCCCCATCGGCCCCACCATGATCGCCTTCTATGCTGTGGTGGCGGCTTTCTTTGCGGCAGGATTGGCATCCCGGGTTCTGAATGCCCCGACTCTGAGATACGCTTTTTCATTGTTGTCCCTGGTGGTACTCCTGGTTTCCATGGCCTCCGTCGTGGCCTTCATATCGCTCTACTTTTACGAAATACCGACCCATCACTGTCCATTCGACATCTTTCAAGGAAACTATCGTTATGTGGGCTACCCACTTTACGGGACCCTGTTTCTCGGCACCTTTCTCGGTATGATGACCGGTCTTACGGAACCGCTCCGCCGGGTGCCGTCGCTGACCGCGGTTATTGAGAAATCGCAGCGCCGCTGGACATTCTTTTCTCTCGTCTTTGTTGCGCTCTTCTCGGGCTTGGCGAGTTGGCCCGTTCTTTTTTCCGCTTTCACTCTGGAAGGTTATTTTTGAGATCTCCTGTTTCCCGGATCAGCGCCATTATTCTTCTACTCACTCTGCTCTCCTGTTCCCAGGGGCCCGGATATCCGGTTGTGGAAGCAAAGGAGGGGACAATTCGCATCCCGCTGGGGAGCATTGAGGAGAACCGGGTGTACTTCTTTACCTACCGGTTCGATGGCCGGAACATCGAATTTTTTGTGAGGCGCAGTGCGTCCGGGACACTGCATTCCGCTTTCAATGCCTGTTTCACCTGCTACAAGTATCACAAGGGCTTCCACCTGGAGGGTGAGGACATCGCCTGCTCCAAGTGTGGAACCCGATTCAGTGCGGCTTCGGACAACTGGGTGGTCGGCGGCTGCACACCCATCGGCCTGCCGCACGAGACGGACAAAGAGGCTCTCATCATCGCCATCGCCGATCTGCAGGGCCGTGCCAGGCTCTTCTAAGTCTCATCAGTGCCCCCTTTTCGCCTCCAGATTCTTTGACGGTCTTTTGCGGCCGCGCTTTTATGATGGCGTTTTACGTTCCAGGGCTCTTTGGAGCCCCACATGGAGGCGGCAGAGGTTTGCGCTTCTCCTTTCCTGATGGTATCGTTCCCATAGTTGACCCGTGGTTTCCGGGTGCGGTGGATTGTCAAGGCATGCAGATATAGGGTGGCTGTCAATGAGCAGGACCTTCCTGAAGAGAGGCATCATCGTTATCGGCCTTCTTGCTGTGATTGCTGCTTTCCAGATTTTCGATCTTGGCCAGTATCTAACACTGAGCTATGTGAAGGACTCTCAGGCTCGGCTGCAGGGGCTCTACGCCGAAAATCGCCTGCTGGTCGTGGTCAGCTATATGACCATCTACATTCTGGTGACGGCTCTCTCCCTTCCCGGTGCCGCGGTCCTCACTCTGGCTGCCGGGGCCCTTTTCGGTCTTCTTGTGGGGACGGTGGTGGTCTCTTTTGCCAGCACCATCGGCGCCACCGCGGCATGCTTCTTCTCCCGGTTCGTCCTCAGAGATTGGGTGCAGGGGAAGTTCGGCGATAAACTCGCGGCCGTGAATGAAGGGATAGAGCGGGAGGGACCTTTCTACCTTTTTACTCTGCGCTTGATTCCTGTTTTTCCTTTCTTCGTGATTAACCTGGTCATGGGCCTCACCCGTATGCCGCTGGCCACATTCTACTGGGTTTCCCAGATCGGCATGCTGGCTGGAACCCTGGTCTACGTCAATGCCGGCAAGGAACTGGGGAAGATCGATTCCCTCGCCGGTATCTTGTCCCCGGGGCTCCTATTCTCCTTTGCCCTCTTAGGTCTTTTCCCTATTACCGTTAAAAAGCTCATGGCTTTTTACCGAGGCCGGGCCCGGGATCGATCTCAAGACCAGCGGATTGGCTGAAGACATATTTAAATATTTCAAGTGGCTCTGTTCGAATAGATGGTGAAGTATCGTTTCCTATTTGCGAATAGGGCCACCAGGTCAGAAAATTTTTTGCATCGCCCCGTGTGGCAGCTTATCCGTCTTCGCAAAATGCTACGCCGTGACAAGTCCGGACTCGTAATAGATTGACTCAGGCAATATTCCGGCTCGTTGCATATAAAGCGTTGATCTGATGAAGAAGTCACATAGGGGAGAAGATAAGGGCAGCGCCTGGGATAGTAAACCTTTGGACAGTGAGACAGAGGGCCTCACGGCATCTATACTTTGTCGTAGCCCCCGGTCACGATTTGTCCCTTGATAAAACGTTTTGGAGGCATTTCAAACATTCTGGGCAGAAAGACGACCTTACCGCAGATTTGACAGCGGTAGTGATCTTCAAGAAAAAGGGCGTCCCCCTCATGGTTGTCGTTGTTAAAGTAGATCGGATTGTCTTTCAGCATTCTTTTTGCACCGCATTTCGGGCAGCTCATGCTCTCTCCTTTGCTTTTCCATGATGTTCTTTGAGGCCACGCTTGGCCCAGGTCATCCTGTGTGCCACACTGCCGTGGCTGTTACACTCACTTCCTGCCGTATCTGGCAACCAGCAGAAAGGCGACTCCCAGGGCCAGCATCCTCAAGGGTTCCGCCGAAAAGCCGCCTATTGAGTTTTGGGAGAGCTGCGCGGTGACGGTGTTCAGGGCAGTGCCGCTTTCTATAGAGAGATGCTGCCACCCTGAAGCTGCGATCCACATGATGCCAGCTTCCATTCTTTCCTTTTCCCAGTGATAACCCCCAAAAGTAGCGCACCCACGGCGGCTAGACGGCGGCTGATTGCTCCCGATGGTGCTTCATTTTTTGAATCGATGATCGAAAGAAGGGGCATCGGGTGCTTTCTTTGGTCTTGCAAAATTCCTGGAGCTGTACCGTGCTCGGGATGTAGGGCTTTTCGTTTGCCAAGCAGGTTGGAATGATTGGAATGATCAAATAGGGACACTTCATGCTGGTCATGCCTCCTCTTAAAGCGACCGTGTTCCGATGAGACGAGCTAAGGCGTAACACCTAATTCCATCGAGAGACCGGCGGCCTGCGGTTTTGCTCCAAATCGGGCAGCCTCTGGTTGAAGTATAGAATTAACTCTAGCAGCTAAATATTTAAAATCACAAGGCTTAAATAGTATTTCTAAACACCCTTTGTTCTTGAGGCGTTTCATGAGTTCCATATCTCTCGAGCCGGTCAGAACGAAGATAGGCACAGTCATGCCATTGACTTTGAGAGCGTCTATGAACTCGATACCGTTCATCCTGGGCATCTGGATGTCCGTTAGAATAAGGTCGAAGGGTTCTCCCTGATCCCTTGCGTTTTCCGCCATCTGCAGAGCTTCCAGACCGTCGCCTGCCTGACTCACTTTGTAGCCGTGGGTTCTCAGCACAAAAGCCAGGGTGAAAAGAATTGCCGGTTCATCATCGACGAGCAGGATATGCATCTTCATGGCATTCTCCCTGTTAAATATTTGTCCTAGTTGTCGCGCACGAGCCGCTTGTAGACCTCGCACTCCTGGTATTTGCCGCCGCAGAAACGGACCGCCGCCTCTGTGTTCTGACTGATCAGGTTGGTGCAGTAACACCCCTCCAGATACTGAGGCAGCAATGGGCACTTCTCCGCACCCTCATCTTTTCGCGCTTCCAGCATGGCTACCGGCTCGCTCCGTTTCTAAATTCCTGATTACAAGGCAAGGTTATGTCACGAGATAAAGCAAGATTGGTGCCATGTGGATTCAAAAAAGTTTGGAATGGGGAAAAGAAAATAAAAACAATAAGTTAAATCACTAATGGGAGGCAGGATGGGGCTGTTGAAGGGGATATAGGATCCTGTGTGACACACAAACGTGCAGATTCATTTGTGTGTCATGGCACACTTTGTTAGTCTGTATCCCGCTGGCTTTCCAGGTTGTACTCTTCAATCTTGCGGTAGATGGTCCGCCTCCCAATACCGAGTAGACGGGCCGCTTTAGCCTTATTCCAGTCCGTTCGTTCCAGAGCGTCGAGAATTGCCTGAGGGGCATTTTCCTGTTCTTTGAGAAGAGAGGCCCCTTGTCTTTCCATGAATTCGATGAAGTTGGCAGGAAGGTGGTCCCCGGAAATTGTCTGGGTTCGGCACAAAATGAAAGCGTGTTCCAGGGTGTGCTCCAGTTCCCGAATGTTACCGGGCCAGGGATACGCCATGAACATTTTCTCCACCTCTTCTGATAGGGCCAGGATGTTCTTTCTCAGTTTCTGATTGCACTTTCTGATGAAATGGTTCACCAGCAGGGGAATATCGTCCCGCCGGTCCCGGAGAGGCGGCAAAGCCACCTCGATGACGTTGAGTCTGTAGAAGAGGTCTTCTCTGAATTCACCGCGGCGAACCTTATCTCTGAGATCCTGGTTGGTTGCGGCTACGACCCGAACGTCCACCTTGATCACTGTGGTGTCACCCACCCTTTCAAATTCGTTCTCCTGGAGGACCCGCAGAAGGCGCAGCTGCATTCTGGGCGAAATGTCTCCGATTTCATCCAG
>CAYUBU010000403.1:0-10510 GCA_964443105.1 uncultured Nitrospirota bacterium | reverse complement strand
TCCACCTGCTTGAGCAGTCTTGCGCTGGTGATAAATTTGCTGTACTTGAGCTGTTCCGAGATGCACGAGTCCATGTCGTATATACTCTTCTTCCGGAAGAGGCGGCCATAGAAAACCGACAGGAAGCCCCCTTCCTCGATGCCGTGTATGACGTCATATTTCCCGGTGAGGCATAGCCAGAACGTGTAGGCCGTGAGGAGAGCGTCGTATGCCACCTTGATCCACGACGGGCCCGTTGGGATCGTGGACACCCGAAACAAGTTGGGCACCCGGATGATGGTGGTGTTCTCCAAGACCACGTCTTTTCCTGTCGGAAAGACCAGCAGGTCGACCTTGTGCCCGGCCTCGCCCAGAACTTTGCATAACAGCCTGACGTTCATGGGTGTGCCCCGTTCCGAGTAGAACGGCTGGGGCGCGATCATTAGAATTTTCATAGTTACCGATCGGTTTTTCTGCGGGCCCGTGATTTCTGTGGGCCAGGATGGGGCGAATCGGCCGTCCCGAGGGGCAGGGGGCCTTGCCTTAATGCACCCGTGTATAGGTCCGGAGCAGGGCGGCCTGTTCCGCCTCCGCTCTTGCCTTGCTCCATTCGAGAGCCCGGCCCATGGCCTGGGTGCAGTAGTCGATGGTTTCTTTCTTCGGTTTTCCACGGGAGCCGAGTCCCGTCCGACGAAGCACCAGATCCGACAAGGATCGGGTGAATTCGTTGCGAAGGGAATAGATGACCGCTCCCTTGACAGTGTCGTCCGATCCCGGAACGAAAGCCTGCAGCCCTTCGTCTCTTAAGCACAGCTCTTCGATCTTCTCGTAGCCGGTCCCGTAGGATTTGACCAGATGGGTGACCGCTTGCGGGGGAAGGGCGAGACGATTCAGGCGGAGCCGTTCCTCCAGATAGGATTTAAAATGGGGCATCTCGCCGCCATAAAGCGCCGTGGACCGGGAGAGCGGCGGACCGAGCTTGATGCCGCTCCTTCGGGAGATGAACTCCAGGGTTTTCTCCGCCACATCCCGGGCGGTGGTATATTTGACTCCCAGTACCGAGTAGGCACCAGAGGGACCCCCCCGGCGGCCATGATCGATGAGCCGGTAATGGCGGGACAGGGGGAGTTCCGTGCGGTGATCGTTCCTGCTTTTCAAAGGGACCCGTCCCAGATGGACAAAGGAGACTTCATCCCCGCTGATTTCCGCTGCCCCATAGACCGACTGAATGTCCCCGATGCAGCTCTTGAACTCCGTCTCCGAGAGAGAGGCGGCCTCGGAAGATACCCCTTCAGGGAAATACCAGGTCCCGATTAGGGTCGTGTCGCGCCAGGGCGCGAAGAAGAAGAGGCGGTTTTGCTTTGCCTTCCCCGAAACCTCGGTGCCGCCTCGGAGGGCGAAAGCGTGGGCCGATATTTTTCGGGGGATGACAATATTCACCGCTCTGGCAAAGGCGAATCGCTCCCCAGGGGTTCCGTCATGCAGTTTTTCGTCGACTTCGTTGATCCAGGGCCCTGTACTGTTGACGGTGACGCCCCCCATGATCTCCAGCGTCCGCCCCGTTATCAGGTCCTGTCCCTTGACGCCGATGACCCGGTTGTTGCGGACGATCCATTCGGTCATTTCCACATAATTGAGTGCCTCGGCGCCCCGTTCTCTGGCCGACATGACAAAGGACAAAACCAGTCTTTCCGAGTCGTAGGCCTGGGCGTCGTGCCACGCCGCACCCCCGGTCGCATGTTTTGCGTCAAGGCCGGGGATCAGCTTTTGGCATTCCGACAGCGACAGCAGGGCTCCTGAAGGGATCTCCTTGTCCGGGGCAGCTCCGCGATTCCGGTCGGCGCTGAGCACATCGTATATCCGAAAGGCGGCTGCATAGAGCAACCGACTCTCCTTGAGCCCCCCGTAGGTGGGGGTCACACAGGGCAAAGGGTGAATCAGGTGGGGGGCGATTTGCATGAGTGTCCTTCGCTCTAACACCGATTCCCGAATTCGCGGGAGATCAAGATTCTGAAGGTATCGTATCCCGCCATGAATGGTCTTCAGGCTGTTGGCTGAAGTCCCGCCGGAGAAGTCACCCTTTTCAATGAGGATGGCCGACAGGCCGCGCAGAGTGGCAGCCCACAGCAGTGCGGCGCCGTATATCCCGCCTCCCACGATGATCAGATCGTAACGGCTCTGGATGTTGGAGAACCTCTCTTCAGGAATCACGAACCGGTCTTCTTTCCGCGGGAGCCGTTCTCCGGCGGGCCGCTCGTCATCGGTTCAGCCGGATGAGCGTCTGATTGCGAATAAAACTGTAAGGGCTCTCGAGACGGCCGTAGGGATGAATCCTGGTCAACGGTTCGAGAAGAATATCCTTTAAATCCCGGGCTCCATATTCGGGGCGGACCGTCTCATGGAGAAAGAAGCCGAAACCGCCGGGCCGTAAGGCTCCGCTCCGGATCGGCAGGGGATCTGAACCGGGCAGGATGGGAACACCCCGTTTCTCAGCCTCACAGAAGAGCGCAGGCCGCGGCCAACCCAGGGGGCGGCCGCCATTATCGCCGAGAAAGAGGCGGGGCCCCGGGTTCCGGCGGATCAGGTTTCTGACCGTCTGCCCCCGTTTTCCGGTCCATTTGCCCGCCCCCCAGGGGATGACGGGAAGGCCGTCTTGTTCGGCGACACGGGTCACCGTCTCTTCCAGTGGAAGACCCTCATCAAAATGACTGTCGGTGGCCAGGGCCAGAACCTCCAGATTCTCCTCGGTAACAATCTGGCGGCCGGCGATCAAAGTCAGGGGCGGTCTTCCGTTCTTTCGAATGATCAGGGAACTGCTCTCCCGGGTTTGGTGAACGGACCAGGGGGGGCAGACCGGGGGACGGGAAGGATTTACTGTCTGTGACAGCCGATGGAACCAGTCCTCCCGGGAGGATTCGGCCAGCAGTAAGATGGCGCAGGATAAGGGCTCGTCTCCCAGGCGTCGGGCCGCTGCCTCAAAGTTGGCCAGCGCCGAATCCCAGAGGGAGGTCAGATCGAAACAGTCGTACAGGTGGACATGGGCATCGACGAAAATCATGACAGGGCAGCCGCCAGTCAGATCACTTTGTCCACCACGTAGTCTTTCTTGTGGCGTCCGTAGGTGAAAACGATAATTTCTCCCAAGAGGCCGATGCTCGCGGCCTGAATACCGGTTACCATGAGAAAAACGGCCAGGACCAGCACGGGGCGATTCCCCACGGCGGTTCCGACGAAGAGTTTTTGTCCCAAGATGAGGACGGTCATGAGAAGGCCGGTCAGGAAAAAGCCAAAGCCGATGGAGCTGAAGAAACGGAGCGGCTTCTTGGTGAAGGAGGTGTTGAAATAGATAGTGAAGATATCGATGACCCGGCTCAGGTAAATGGGAAGCCTGTAGACGCCGCCCCTGGCCTGGCGCGGCTCGCCGTGATCGATGTTCTGGTCGCAGGGGATTTCCTTGGCGGCGAACCCCTTCTGGGATGCAAAGACAGGGAGAAAACGATACATGTTGCCGTACAATTCGGTCTCCTCCAGAACCTGGCGGCGAATGATCCTGACATTGCAGCTCAGGTCGTGGAGCAAAGACCCGGTGAGTCCCCGAACCATCTTGTTGAAAAAATCGGACTGGAGCTTGTAGACGGCCGGATCGGAACGGTTCTGCCGCCAGGGGCACAAAATATCCGTTTCCCGGTCCACGGCGTCCAGCAGAATTTCGAAGGACGGAAAAGTCAGCTGCTGATAGGAACCGCAGACGACCAGATAGTCGCCCTTACAGTCCTTCAGTGTCGATTTGAGACAGACCGCCTGGGAAGTCCGGTTGGTCATCTCCAGGGCCCGAACTTTCGGATTGCTGACGGAGTGGGTGTCCAGAAGGCTGCGCAGAAACCCGCCGGTGCCGTTGGCGATGACGATGATTTCATAGTCGTCCGGCCGCTTGGCGAAGAGGGCGTCGGTTTGCTCGAGAAAATCGAGAAACCTTTTATTTTGTTCTTCCAGAAGGAAAATGATGGAAAATTTCATTGGTCGCTACCGTGATTGATGGGGATGGTTTTTCTCGTTAAGGTGGGCATCTCCGTGTGGGTCAGATCGCTGGAACTCACCGCCAGTTCACCCAAAACGCCCAGGGTGATCAGGTGTATGACGGCCATGGCGTTGAGTGCCGCGGCGATGATGAAGAAGACCGCTTTCCCCTGGGTCCAGTCGAAGAGTATGGCGCCCAGGGTGAGCAGACCGAAGAAGGCGGTCAAGGCGATGAAGGGAATAGCCGTTAAAATGAATCCCTTAAGCGGCGTGGAGGAAAAACGAATGATCAGGCTCATGGCAAAGATATCGCTGAAAACCTTGAGTATCCGGTCAAACCCGTATTTGGACACCCCCCGTTCCCGGGGGTAATGGCTGACCACGATTTCCGCCACCCGGGCCCCGGTCATGCTGGCCACGGCCGGGAAGAACCGGTGCATATCGCCGTAGGCATGGAGCGGCCGGATGCATTCGCTTTTGTAGGCTTTCAGGGAACAGCCGTAATCGTGGAGCCGGACTCCCGTCGTCATGGAAATGATGCCGTTGGCGATTCGGGAGGGAAGGACCCGGGAGAAATGGTCCTGGCGGTCCTTTCTCCAGCCGCTGACAATGTCGAAGCCTTCGTCCAGTTTTGCGAGAAGCCGGGGGATATCGGCGGGGTCGTTCTGCAGGTCGCCGTCCAGGGTGACGATAATTTCTCCGGAGGCGTGATCGAAACCGGCCACCATGGCGTTGGTCTGGCCGTAATTGCGGCGAAACTTGATCCCTCTCATTGCGGGAGTGGCGGCCTTGAGCGATTCAATAGCAGCCCAGGTGTTGTCCGTCGACCCGTCATCCACCAGGATAATTTCGTAGTCAAAATCGAAGTCCCTGCAGACGGCGACAATCCGCTCCAGCAAAGCGGCCACATTTTCTTCTTCGTTGTAGAGGGGGACGACAATGCTCAAATGAACAGACATGACACTCCTTTTCCGGTCATCCCGCCGGCTCGTTCCTGTTCAGGCACGGGGGTCTTGCTTGCATTGGGGCAGATAGTCAGCCAGGGCGGGATAGATCTGCTGAATGAATCGGGTCATGGTGTTCCAGGAGGCTTCCTGCTGCCCCTCTTCAAAGGGCATGGAGACCCGGACCAGTGAACCGTCGGTTCTGTTTTCCCTGATCGCCGTGATGACGAGATGGAGTCGCTGTCCATACTCATTGGCCATGGCCTTGTCCTGGGCCTGATACCAGTAGGCCACCAGCCGTTTGTCATCACCCTTCCGGATGGTCAGCCGATTGATGTGAATCGGTGCCCCGCCGATCATCACAGGTACGACCTCCCTGACAACGGGGTTCCAGCCGCTGCCGGGATAGCAGTGGAGCGGCGAGTGGATCTGGTCTCCCCGTTTCTGGCTGCGGTAGAAGCCGAGATAAAAGGCGAGGGATTCGCCGGCAGCGTTGCGGTAGGAGCGGTTGAGATAGTCATCGGCTCCCAGGACTTCCAGAATCTCGGGATCAAAGGGATGCTCCCGGCCGGCCCAGTCGCCGATACGCTGAGGGAACAAATCGAGGCTCCGGGACGGCGCCATGGGATCGCTGTCGGGTCTTACCCGGCTGAAGGCGGTGGCGCTGATGAGCAGGGCAGCCATAACGACGAAATAGACGTGGATTCTTGTCATAGGGCGAGTCTGTCCGGTGAAGGTTCCGGCCGGTCCCGCCGGAAGAGACGGAGCAGTTCATTGACCCCGAAAACCATCAAGGTTGCCACCGTGTACACGACGGCACCGGAGGCGTCATGGAGAAAACCGTCGGCTGTTTCAGGGCCCTTGTGAATGGCCAGCAGAGCGGTCACGATGATCCGGACGATATTGGCAACGATGGCGATGGGCAGTATAGCCGCGACCAGGACGGCCCGGGCCAGGTTCCTCTTCTGGGCCACATAGGCGAAGACCACGCCAAAGGTAATGAGCGACATGAGAGACCGCAGACCGCTGCAGGCGTTTACCACTTCTAGGGTCGTGTTGGGGAGATGGATGATGTTGCCCTCACGATAGGCGCTGATGCGCAGGAGATCGAGAAAAAAAACGGACCATTGGGTGGCAAAGAGTTTCATGGGGAAGGCCAGGGCGTTATAAACAAGATAGGGGAGCGGTATCATGAATATCAGGTAGAGAACGGGGAGCAGGAGCGTTCGTGCCCCTCGCTTGCCCCAGAGCGTCAGGAGCACACCCAGGATTACCAGAATCAGGGAGGAGCGGGTGGTAAAGAGTTCGTTGGCCACGGTGCCCAAAAGATATTGCAAGACGCCCAGGAGGACGACGAAAAGCCCAAGACTGCTGGGATCGGGCTCAATGCGGCTGATCTCATTTCTTTTGAGAAAGACCAGGAATACCGCCAGGATCGGGACGAGCATGCCGTGTCCGTAATTGGGGTCGGCCTCCCATGTTGCCCAGAGGGCGGGAAACTGGGGGGAATAGAGAACCCCCACCAGGAGTAAGGCCAGCACCAGATAGAACAGGACGAGTTTCATCCTGCCCGATGCCTGCACCGGAGACGATTCATTTTCGAGAGGCGCCAAGGCATCCTTCCCCTCATTTTTACAGAGATGATCCCAAGAACAACCAACGCATAGGGCAAGGCCGGTCGGGGCACAGCTCCGCCCTCTGGATTACATGGGGTCAAATACAAGGCAATAAACATGCCAGAAAAAACCCCTGCCCCGTCAAGGCGAGAAATTCTAACTATTTGTGCACAAAGCTTATTTTGCTTTTCTGTCTTGAAATCTTATTATATGACCTTTGGCCAAAATATTCAAAAAGAATATGTGACCAAAACACTGATTTCTCAGCTGTTCCGTCGTTTCAAAGGAGGCTTGCACAGGGAGAAAAGGTTTCGGAACTTCCGATTGCCTCAGTTTTGTGTGTTGTACCGCGCAGGGCGATGATCATGTGATCCACGGAGGTGTCGGAATAGCCCGGAGATTGCACGGGTGATCGTCATGGGTTCGTAAAAGCAGCATAGTCAATGGGCAGAAAATTTTCTGCAATGCATGGGGCCACTTATCCGTCTTCGCAAAATGCTACGCCGTGACAAGTCCGGCCTCGTAATAGATTGCTTAGCAATAGCTGGGCCAGCTGGTGTGAGCAAGAGAGAGGGAGCTGTTTCAGCCTTTTTGGTACCATTGAATCGTTTCCATAAGGCCCTTCTCCAGATCAAACCGGGGACGGTACCCTAGGAATTCTCCCGCATAGGAGATGTCGGCCAGAGAGTGACGAATATCGCCCTTTCTTTTCGCCTTGAACTCGATTCTGGAGGCGGATCCCGTAATGGCAATGATCTGTTTTGCCAGCTCAAGAATACTGATCCGGGCCCCGTAGGCGATGTTGAAAGATTTTCCCGCGGCCTGCGGGTGCTCGAATCCGGCAATGTTGGCATCCACCACGTCAACGATGTAGGTGAAATCACGGGTCTGGCCCCCATCGTCCTCGATGGTGAGGTCTTCTCCCTGTAGGGCGGCGGTAACGAATTTCGGGATCACAGCCGCATAATCGGATTTGGGATCCTGTTTCCTCCCATAGACATTGAAGTAACGAAGACCGACGGTATTCAGACCGTAGACTTCGTGGAAAATTTTCAGATAGAGTTCCTTGGCAACCTTGGTCACGGCATAGGGGGACTGGGGGTTGTAGGGCATGGCCTCTTTTTTGGGGAGCTCCGGTGTGTCGCCGTAGACCGATGACGAGATGGCAGCGACCACCGTCTTGACCCCGCCGTCGAGAGCACTCTTTAACACATTGAGCGTGCCGGTCACATTGACTTCGTTCGTGGCAATGGGATCTTCAACACTTCGGGCGACACTGGGCCGGGCTGCCTGGTGGGAGATGGTTTCGATTTGCAGCCTTCCGATGGTGTCGGAGAGATGGGCACGATCCAGTATGGTCCCCTCGATAAAGGTGAATCGGGGGTGGTTCTTGATGCCCTCCAGGTTGTCCATCCGGCCGGTGCTCAAATCGTCGAAGACAATCACCTCGTGTCCGTCATGGATCAGCCGTTCAGCCAGATTGCTGCCGATGAACCCGGCTCCTCCCGTGATGAGTGCTCGCATATGCCCGCCTGTCTTTACTTAAATGAGGAATGACAAAGCCTTATTATACAGGTGGATGGCGGCATTGCAATCAGTTTTTTCAGGCAGGGGGATTCAGAAACGCCATGGGCCCCGATTCGTCAATTCAAACGAATCCAGAGGGGGCAGCGGGAATCTGAAGACGATCAATCCCTTGATTGTTCAGGGTCATTATGCCATAATTTTTATGGAGATCGCGTACTTCCCATCATCAGCATATCAAACCGCCGCACGACGAGGGGCACCGGGAGTTGGTCATGAAGCAGAAACTGCTGATCGTCGATGACGACGAAAGTATTCTGAAACAGTTGAAATGGGCGTTCAATGACGAGTATACCCTCTTCTTCGCGTCGAACCGGGAAAGGGCTCTGGAACTGCTCAAGGAGGAGCGTCCCGATCTTGTGGCCCTCGATCTGGGCCTCTCGCCCCACATGAGTGGTGAGGCCGATGACGAGGGGATCCAGATCCTCGAGGAGGCGCTCCGGCAGGATCCCTTAACCAAGGTCATCATGATCACCGGGAACGAGGACAAGGAGTTCTCCATCAAATCGATTCAAATGGGCGCCTATGACTACTACTTCAAGCCGGTGGACATCGAAGAACTGCGCCTCATCATGAAACGGGCCGTTCATATCCAGAACCTGGAACGGGAGAAGGTTCGCCTTCAGGAACATGCCCTTGACAAGAAACGGTTTGCCGGGATGATCGGCTGGTCCTCGGCCATGCAGGAGGTCTATGAGCAGATTGAAGGTGTGGCCGACAGCAACGTGACCGTTTTGATCGAAGGTGAAAGCGGCACCGGCAAAGAGCTGGTGGCCAAGGCCATTTACGAGAAGTCCGATCGTTCAAAAAAACCGCTGGTGGTGATCAACTGCGGGGCCATTCCGGAAAACCTTCTGGAATCTGAGCTTTTTGGACATGAAAAAGGGGCTTTTACCGGAGCGACGGCGAGCAAGATCGGAAAGTTTGAACAGGCCGACGGGGGAACGATCTTTCTTGACGAAATCGGCGAACTCCCCTTGATCCTCCAGGTGAAACTGCTGCGATTTCTTCAGGACCACCAGATCGAACGGGTCGGGGGTAAGGGGGTGATGAAACTCGATGTGCGGGTCATTGCCGCGACCAATCGGGAGTTGGAAAAAGAGGTAGAGGCCGGTCGCTTTCGCAAGGATCTCTATTTCCGTCTCAACGTTGTTCGCATTCTCCTCCCCCATCTCAAAGAACGTACCGGCGATGCGCTGCTGCTGGCCAACCATTTTCTGAACCTCTACCGGGGTGAACAGAAGAAGAAGATCAGTGGATTCAGCCCGGAGGCTGAAAAAGCGATTCAGCTTGCCGAATGGAAAGGAAACGTCCGTGAACTGGAGAACGCCATTCGGAAGGCGCTGATTGTCGCTCGGGGCTCCTTGATCACGGAGAAGGACCTGGGGCTCGTCTACGACGACGACGTGATCCCCCTGGCCCTGAAAGATGCCCGGGAAGAGCTGGATCGCAAATACATCTCCCTCGCCCTGCGCAATTCAAAGGGCAATATCAGCAAGGCGGCGCGAGAACTCGGGATCAGCCGGGTGACGCTCCATGACATGCTCAAAAAGTATGGCATTTCCACACCATCTTTCACCGAGGAATGACCGATCACTTGCAGGGAGAAAGTGTCGGAATCCTTAACATCCGCAACCGACTGAAAAGATGCACATTTTATATTCACGTCTCCGCTCGACCAGCAGGTAGTCGGTTTTTCTTACAGGTAGTTATCCCCCCTAAACCGCCGTTCTCACCTCTATTGATGCGAAAACAGCGAAAATCTTATTCAAAATAACCACATAGGCCCTGATGAAGCTTTTTGGCCTGTTATTTGCATATAGACCCCGTATAAAGTTCTATCGCCGGGATTCCAGACTGCAAAAGGCCCGGAATCCATCTAATGATCCTAAAGCATATTTTTTCCCCGGGGTATTTTTTGAGGAGGCAGAGCAGGGTAATGAGATGTGCTTTTATTATCACCCTTGCGGTAGTGATGGGGTTCTCCGTTGGACTCGGGGATGCCCGGGCCTACCCCAGTCCCGAGGCAGCCGATAGCCAGTGGTCTGCGGCGCCGTGCCCGTCGGCACCGGCGGATAGGGCCTTGCAAGACGGCTTTCCCGTTGTTGCGGCCGCTGCCGATTCGTCGAATCAAGGGGAAAACGGGGATTACCAGATTCCAACGCTTCTGGCCAGCAACGGTTTCCCTGGGGCCGGTCAGAACCCTGGAGAAGACCTCCCGGCGCCTCCCTTGCGGCGCGAGCAGACCATCGGTCCCGTCCTGGAGACGATTCCCGTGGCACTGCCTGCCCTTCTTGGGCCCGCGGATGACGAGGCTGCCGCCAGTTTCCAGCCGGATGATTGGCAGGGCCGGGAAGAAGAGGCGGGAAA
>CAYUBU010000402.1:0-4433 GCA_964443105.1 uncultured Nitrospirota bacterium | reverse complement strand
TTTGTTTCAAATCGTGCCCTGTCCCCGAACCGTGCCCCAGTATTTACAGTGTAACCGTCTCTACCTTTACCCTGGCTGTGCCTTTTCCATGAAAACCTAACTGTTTGGCCGCACCGGCTGAAAGATCGATAATCCTGCCCTTTACAAAGGGACCGCGATCATTAACCCGCACTATCATTGACCTGCCGTTAGACAAATTAGTAACTCGAACATGAGTCGGCAGTGGCAATAATTTATGGGCTGCTGTGGGCTTGCCGGGATCAAACGCTTCCCCGTTAGCTGTCATGCTCCCGCCTTTCTGGCGGAGGGTCTCATTTCCATACCAAGATGCTACACCGACTTCTTTATATTGTGAAGCCTTACTCACCGACATGGGATAATATCGCTTACCACGCACTGTATAAGGTGCTCTTTTTACCTTGCCTTGCCTGATCGCCTCTTTTGGCGACAGTCCGCCAACGGATTCAATATCATGGGTCATAGGCCAATCCAATGGGGCCGTGACTACTTCAAATGTATTTTTGCCGACTTTATAAACAAATTTACCTGTGCCAACCGTTGCTTTAGTAGCAAGCTTGGCTGTCTTATAAGTCGTTTTAACCGTCCCTTTTGTAACATCATAGGTCGTTGAAACAACACCACATGCAGTTAAAAGAAAAAAAATCAAAGCGGAACAGAAAGTTATTCCCATGTTAGCAACGGATGATTTTGTACAAAAACATCTCATAACAGATCTTGATTGCATGAAATTCTCTGCAGGAAAATTTATAACGTATTGGGATATGGCGTTACTCAATGGCCCGCTGGGCCAGTTCCACCGCCTGTTTGGCTTCCTCCGCGGGGATCACCCCCGGTATTTCCCAGGAGCGAATGGCCACCACCGGCTTTCCCATCTTGAGCGCCAGCCCGATCTCCGACAGGGTACCATAGCCGCCCCCCACAGCGATCAGGGCATCGGCGGACCGGGCAACCAGGGCGTTTCGAGCATGCCCCATATCAGTGGGAATGACGACATCAATGAAGGCATTGGCCTCTTTCCGTTCCGGACCGGGGAGTATTCCCACGGTGGTCCCCTTCTCCTTGTGGGCACCCCGGGAGGCCTGCTTCATAACACCACCAAGCCCACCGCAGACGAGGACCGCTCCGATCCTGGCAATTTCCCGTCCCACGGCGAAGGCGAGGCGATCGGTCTCTTCGTTGTCCTGTCCCGACCCGATGACGGCGATCTGCAACATGGTTCAGCCTCTGCTTAAGAAAGATGGCTCACCGATTCTCTCCTGGAGAACCGGTTACTCGTAACGGTTCAACAACTCCTTCGTCTTCTTCGGGGTGAGCTTCGCGTAAACCTCATCGTCGATGATGACGGCAGGGGCCAGACTGCAGCACCCGATGCAGAAAACGCTCTCCACTGTGAACCGGCGGTCCTCCGTGGTGTCCCCCGCTTCCCTTCGATAGAAGCCATGAGAGCCGTTTCCTCGCCGCAAACAAAGGCGCCGGCCCCCATCTTTATTTTCACGTCGAAGCTGAAATCGGACCCGAACACGTTTTCCCCCAGCAGCCCATACTCCCGGGCCTGGGCTATCGCCTCTTCGAGACGTGCCACGGCGATAGGATCTTCGGCCCGGACGTAGATGTAAGACGCTTCGGCCCCGATCGCGTAACCGGCGATAGCCAAACCTTCGAGCACCGCATGGGGGGGTCGCCTTCCAGCACACTCCGATCCATGAAGGCCCCGGGATCTCCTTCGTCGGCATTGCAGATGACATATTTGGGCTGGCGCGGCGAGTGCCGGGTAAAACGCCACTTGATCCCTGCGGGAAAGCCGGCCCCGCCCCGTCCTCGAAGCCCAGACGACACCACGATCCCGATCACTTCTTCAGGGGTCATCTCGGTCACCGCCCGGGCGAGGGCCAGATAGCCGTCGGCGGCAATGTAATCGTCGATGTTTTCAGGATCGATACAACCGCACTTGGCAAGGACAATCCGCTTCTGCTTGGTGATGTAGGGTATGGCATCGTGGAGCGCCAGTCCTTCCCACGGTGAGCCGCCGTCGGCGGACTGGCAGAGGGCAAAGGCGTGAACCACTTCTCCCCCCGCCAGGTGTTCGTCCACGACCCGGGCGACTTTGTCGGCCACCAGGTTTCTGTAAGTCACCTTAGGACGCCCCGGGAGCACCACGTCTACCAGGGGCTCGTCGAAACACATGCCGACGCACCCCGTCTGGAAGACCCGGGCGTTGACGCCGGTGCGGGATATTTCTTCCAGAAACGCCGCGGTCGTCTCCTTCGCCCCTGAGGCGATGCCGCAGGTGTTCATACCGACGAGCACGTGGGCAGAACCGGGGGCCGCCGCGGACAGAATGGGGGTCCGTTCCTTGACAGCCGTGAGATCATCCATCGATCGTATGGGACGGGTTGCGGCAGAATGGGTCATGGGCCTGAAGGGATCCTGACGGACGGCGTGCCGTCTCTAAATGACGGACGCGAAAAGATGATTTTGCCCGGTGGAGCCAAATCATGGCTGAACTCAATAGGCTGTTGCGTCCGGTTCCTCAAGGAGGCGTCCTTTAGGAAAAATTATAGTAGCATTAGCATTATTTATACAAATTTCATTCGGTTTGTCAATGGAATGTTGAGGAAAATCAAAGAAAAAGGAGAGAAAACTCCAGCAACTGCAGGGATGGCGATTTAAGTAAAACGGGGGCAGCGGAGCGGAGAGGGGACGAAACCCACCGAACGACGTTTAGCAAACCGAAGGGAGGAAGGGTGAATCGGATAACAGCCGTTAATCATCTCAGTCGGCGGCAACAGCGGGGCCCAGTTTCCCGAGAATCTTGGCCGCCTCCACCACAATCCGATTGTCGTTATCCTTGAGGGCCTTCATGAGAAGCGGATGCAGCCGTTCCTGCGAGCCTTTACCCTGAAGCGAAAGGACGGTCCTGAGCCGGACATCGGCATCTTCATCTTCCAGCGACTCGAGGAGCTCTTCCACGTCGGTGGTCAAAGGCTCCTGTCCGAGCATACTGAAAAAATCCATCCCCTCGATTTCCCCCAGGTCCAGGGACGGCCGGTCGCGCCTTACTTTGTCCGCGAGCCCCTGACCTTCGATCGACGCCTGGGACAACAGGTTGACGACCCGGTCGGGAAAATCCATGCTCCCGATCATGGTGGAAATGCGGGTCGGGGTACCCTCCTCCAGCTGGTAGATGCCGGTGTAGATCGCCGCGCCCTGGGTGAGTTTTTTAAGTTCCGTGTTGGTCTTTTCAAACATGGCCGCCGAACTGGCAGCCAGAACACTGGCAGGCGCGTAGATGATCACGGCGATGACGGCGGAGGTGGTATAGTCATAGCCTGAGGCGAACAGATCGCCGCCTTTCCAGAGGTCCTTCAATTTCTCCAGGAGAAAGTCCTCGGTAATGGCACCGTTGAGGTTGAAGTTGGCCGATCCGTAAATCAAAAGACCCCTCGACGAGAAAACCTTTCGAAAATCTTCGCTGTCAAAGCTGCGGATGCTTCGAATCTTATAGGCATGGTCAGCGTTGTTGAATTCGTCGAAGGTCTTAATGATCCGTTCATTGGCCTTGCTGTAGTATTCAGCCATGCTGACGCCGGGAAAAAGTTCCAGTATCTTCTGATTGTCGATGAGGATGACGCTATTGAGATTCTGTTTGTAGAGGGAGTTGACCGCCTGAATGGCGTTCACCTTGGTCAGACTGCTCTCGCTCTCCGTCGGGATGGTAACCAGGACCGAGGTGGGCACTTTGAGAGGGAGCACGATTTCCGTGAGGGTCGGCAGGTTGCTGCCGGTACCCCCGCCCATACCCCCAACCAGAAGGAACAGATCCGATGTTTCGGCCAGCTGTTCCAGCGACTTGAGGATCCTGTCCCGGCTGCTGAGAAGACTCTGTCGGCCCAGGTTGAGATCTTTCCCGGCGCCGCTTCTTCCGTCGAGCCCGATATGGAGACGGTTCTCTTTGGGAAGTTCTTCCAAACTCTTGAGGTCTGAATAGGAGGTGTTCAGGACGACCGCCTCGTACCCAAGCTTGGAAAACTCCCGGGCCAGATTACCGCCGCACTGGCCGAGGCCGATGACGCCGATTCTTAGTCTCTTTTTAGAGTTTCTCTTCTTCTCGCTTTTCTTCTCGCTTTGAGGAGGCATGGGTATCTCCGATGTACAAAATATGGGAAAGATGCTATAGTCTGACAGGCTTCGGGCAGATTCCACCGAGGGAATTTGCCTCTACGACGAAAAACGCCCTTATCCTATCAAATGATAAACGGAAATGTCAAGGTTTATAGTCAGAGGAGTGACATGAAGCGTTTTCGCAAAGGGGTCGCACCCTTGTGCCTCTTAATCGCTTTCGCCCTTTCCGGCTGTATCTCCGTGAGCCTGGGCAATCGGACGGCTCGGGACAAGCTCAAGGAGACGGTGGT
>CAYUBU010000401.1:0-2623 GCA_964443105.1 uncultured Nitrospirota bacterium | reverse complement strand
TTTTGCCCCTTCCGACTTTCCAACGTCCGGTCCGGCGGGAAACGGGCACCCCGATCCTGCCCCCCCTTGGCTCCGTCACGGGCCATTGGCGAAAGGGAATCGGCTGTGGCATGATGGGCCCATGATTGAAATCGACGGGAGCCTCGGTGAAGGGGGCGGACAGGTCCTGCGGACCGCCCTGAGCCTCTCCGCCATCTTCCAAAAGCCGTTTCGCATCGTGAACATCAGAAAGGGGCGCAAGAAGCCGGGACTCATGCCTCAGCACCTTCTTTGCGTACAGGCCTTAAAGGCGATTTGCGGCGCCGAGGTACGGGGTGACCGCAAAGGTTCGGAGGAAGTGGTGTTTCGGCCGGGGCTCGCCAAGGCCGGAAACTATGATTTCCCCATCGCCACAGCGGGCTCGACGTCCCTGCTGCTCCAGGCCATCCTCCCGCCCCTCGTCACGGCCGGTCAGCCGTCGGCCATCACCCTCTCCGGCGGGACCCACGTCCCTTTCAGCCCTCCTTACGATTTCATTTCCCAGGTTTTTTTACCCATCCTTCGACACATGGGTGTTCCCGTGAGGAGCCGGATCGAACAGGTCGGGTTCTACCCCCAAGGGGGCGGGAGAATCGAGATCTCTCTTGGAGCGGCCGCGGGGATCACGCCTCTTGACCTCACCGATGGGGGAGAGGTTCGTAAGATTCGGGGAATCAGCGGCATCGCGAACCTGCCCGATCATATCGGAGAACGCCAGCAGGAGGCGGCTCTTGAGGCACTGAGGTTGGGGGGGTATGGGGCCCAAATGGAGATCCGGATGCTCCCGGCTGCCGGCCGGGGAACTTTTGTGTTTCTAAGCGCCGAAAGGGGGGGCGGTCGGGCCGGTTTCTCCGCCCTTGGCGCACGGGGTCGACGGGCAGAGGCCGTGGGCCGGGAGGCGGCCGGTCATTTCCTCGATTATGCTGCCAGCGGCGCCTGTCTCGATCCTTATGCGGCGGACCAGATTCTCCTTTATCTGGCCCTGGCAAAAGGAGAATCCCGGTTAACCGCCTCGAAAATAACGAACCACCTGGTTAGCAATCTGGAGGTGATCAAACGTTTTATCAACGTTGAAGCCCATGTGCGCGGTACCCCGGGCCTTCCGGGGACGGTAATCCTGAACTCGCCGGGCTTCTGACGTTCCCCCCCTGGTCCGCCCCTTCCTGGAAAGAAAGTCGTGCCTGAATCGGTCTGGCGCACTGGGAGAAAAAAATGGTGCCCCGAAAGGGGAACTCCATGTTATTATGGGATATATCGCCTGCTGCCATCCATTTTCTAACATCTGGGAGGTTTTATGATACCGGGAGATCTTCTTTCGATTGGCGCCAACTGGCTGGACGGGCTCACGCCGCTGGCCACGGCCATGCTCATCGTCGGGATGTGGGCTTTCGGATTTATCATAGCGAAGGCTGGAGAGGCGAAGAAAACGCTCCAGCTGGCGTCCCTCAGGAAGGACTATGAGCAGGCGGAAAAACGGGTCGCCTCTTACCGGGAGAGCAAGAAGGTCATGGGTTCGACACTGGAGGGACTGGAACTCCAGAACAAGGAGAACAGTGATCTCATCTCCATGCTGCCCGACGTGGTGGACAAGCTCACTTCCACCGACAAACTGGAGCCCCTGCTCCGGGATATGGTGGTTATTACGGAGAGGCTCCTTCAGGCGAACGAGGTCAGTGTGTTTCTCCGTAAGAAAAAGGAACTGGTTCTCAAAGCGGTCAGTGGTTCGGCGCCCCTTCCCTCGCCGTCTCTGACGATTCCTGTCGGTGAGGGCATCATCGGCTGGGTGGCGGAAAAAGGGATTACCATGACCCAGGAAGATCTGATCCACGAGAGCAATCTTGTGAAGTCGACCCTTGCCGAGCAGCAGGCCCACCTGACCACCAAGATCTGCTCCCCCTTGATCCAGAGCGGAGAACTGCTGGGGGTCGTCAATGTCGGGCGTATCGCTGTCAGGGATGATATCGGTATCCGGATGGCCAAGATGATCACCTCCCTGGCCTCCGTTGCCCTGGGAAACCTCCTGCTCAAGCAGGAGATCAAGGTCGTGGCTGACCGGGATGGCCTGACCGGTCTCTATTCACTCCAGCATTTCCTTGCTGAACTCCCCAAAGAGCTTGGGAAGGCGCGGCGCTACAAGAGGCCCTTTGCCCTGTGCCATTTCAACATTGACAGCTTCGCTATCTACAATGAACAAAACGGGTATCTGGCCGGAGACGAGGTACTGCGGATGATGAGCAAGATTCTCACAGACCAGGTTCGGGAGCAGGATCTGGTGGCCCGGTTCAGCGGAAAGGAGTTTGTGATCCTCTGCCCCGAGACCAAGCAGAAAGACGCGATGCGCCTGGCCGAAAAGCTCGCTGCCATCATTCACCAGGCCCCCTTCCCCCGCAAAGAGACCATGCCCGGCGGTTTGTTGACCGTGAGCGGCGGTGTCACCGCCTATCCCGAAGGGGGCGGAACGGAGGATGAACTCATCGGTTCCGTTGTCGCGGCGACCAAGAGAGCCCAGCGCGCCGGAGGGCGAAAGGTTTGTGCCCACGAACAGGCGGAAACCGAGTTGCCTGCCTAGCTGTCCAGACATATACGGGTGCCGGGCAGGCCTGCC
>CAYUBU010000400.1:0-6823 GCA_964443105.1 uncultured Nitrospirota bacterium | reverse complement strand
CTATTTTCACGAGAACCAGTTTGCCTACCCCGTGCAGGTTGAAGACGAGCGGGATTTCCATTTCGCCCTCACCAATCTCACGACGGCTCTTGCGTCCGATCGCATCGCCTTTAACTCTACGTACAACTTCAACTCATTTATGGCCGGGATAGAGCAGATGTTAAGGAAATCGCATGACTTGAAGCTGGATAACCCCTGTGGGGCTATTCGTGAAAAAGCCCAAGTCCTGGCACCGGGCATCGATTTCTCAAAGATTGACGGGGCCCTGGACCCGCCGCGGGACGGAACGCCGGTGATCCTCTGGAACCACCGGTGGGAGCACGACAAAAACCCGGAGACTTTCTTTAGAGCTCTCTTCCAGTTAGACCGGGAGGGGCTTGATTTCAAGCTTTTGGTTCTCGGAAAGTCGTACCGGACCCGTCCGGCGATTTTCGATGAAGTCCTGGATAGGCTTGCACACCGGCTGCTCCATTTCGGTTATGTCCCATCGGCCAGTGATTATGCCGCTTGGCTGAGACAGGGGGATCTGGTGGTCTCCACAGCGGGCCACGAGTTCTTCGGCATGGCCATCGTCGAAGCCGTAAGAGCCGGGTGCCGGCCTTTACTTCCCCGGCGGCTCTCGTACCCCGAACTTTTTCCCCATTCTTACCTCTACGATGAAGAAGACTTTCTGCCGCGGCTGAGGCAGCTGGTCCGGGACAAGACCCGGCTGTCTGCCGACGAAAGCCGGTCTCTGACGGACCATTTTGGCTGGGAAAGGGTAGGGGCTGACTACCAGGCATGGATTGAAAGAGTGTAACGGGAACTACTCCCGGCGAAAGGGCTGCGCCTTGATGAATTCCCGGTTCAGCTTGGCGATGAACTTGACACTGATCCCTTTGGGGCAGGCGGCTTCGCATTCGTAATGGTTGCCGCAGCTTCCGAAGCCCTCCTCTTCCATGGCTTCGGTCATCGTGCAGACCCGTTTGACAGCTTCCACCTGTCCCTGGGGGAGCATGGCCAGATGAGAAACCTTGGCCGCGGTAAAAAGCATGGCCGATCCGTTGGGACAGGCCGCGATGCACGCACCGCACCCGATGCATTCGGCGGCGTCCATGGCGGTATCGGCCTCTTTCTTACCGATGAGAATGGCGTTGCCGTCGGGCACACCGCCGGTATGGGCGGAGACATAGCCGCCGGCCTGGATGATCCGTTCCATGGCGCTCCGGTCCACAATGAGATCTTTGACCAGAGGAAATGCCCTGGAGCGCCAGGGCTCGATGTAGATGACGTCGCCGTCCTTGAAGTGGCGCATGTGAAGCTGGCAGACCGTGGTTTTCTCATGGGGTCCATGGGGCACGCCATTGATCACCTGGGCGCAGGAACCGCAAATCCCTTCCCGGCAGTCGTGGTCAAACACGATCGGCTCGCTGCCCTCTTTGATTAGACCCTCATTTACCACATCGAGCATTTCGAGAAAGGACATGTCGGGGCTGATATCTCTTGCCTGGTACTCTTCAAACTTACCGGGCTCTTTGGGTCCGGCCTGCCGCCAGACAATCAGTCTCAGGTTCATTACTTATAACTCCTGACTGCCAGATGTACGTCTTCAAAGGAGAGCGGTTCCTCGTGTCTTTCGGGCTCTTTATCCACGCCCTTGTATTCCCAGGCCGCCACATGGGTGAAATTCTCGTCGTCCCGCTTGGCTTCCCCATCGGCCATTTGATATTCTTCGCGGAAATGCCCGCCGCACGATTCTTTCCGGACCAGGGCATCCCGGGCCATGAGTTCGCCGAACTCGAGAAAGTCAGCCACCCGACCCGCTTTTTCCAGTTCCTGATTCAGATCTCCGCCTTGACCGGATACCTTGACGTTCTCCCAGAACTCGGCACGGAGCCGGGGAATGAGTTCCAGGGCCTTCTTGCAGCTCTCTTCGGTGCGGGACATGCCCACGTTTTCCCACATGATATGCCCCAGTTCCCGGTGAAACTCGTTGACTGTCCGTTTGCCATTGATGGCAAGGAGCTTCTTGACCGATGCCTGAAGCTCCCGCTGGGATTCCTGGAAAGCCTCGTGATCAGAATCTACGGTACCGGGGGTGGTCTGGGCAAGGTAGTCGGCAATGGTGTAGGGAATCACGAAATAGCCGTCTGCCAGACCCTGCATCAGTGCGCTGGCACCGAGCCTATTGGCGCCATGATCGGAGAAGTTTGCTTCGCCCAAAACAAACAGGCCGCGGATGCTGCTCTCCAGGTTGTAATCGACCCAGAGCCCGCCCATGGTGTAATGGGGCGCGGGATAGATGCGCATGGGCTGCCTGTAAGCGTTTTCGCCGGTAATCCGTTCATACATCTCGAAGAGGTTGCCGTAGCGCTCCCGTATGAGCGGTTCTCCCAGGCGGTCGATGGCATCGGCAAAATCGAGGTAAACTCCTCTGCCGCCGGGCCCGACACCCCGTTCCTCGTCACAGACTTCCTTGGCCGACCGGGACGCGATATCCCTCGGTGCCAGGTTACCGAAGCTGGGATATTTCCGTTCCAGGTAATAGTCCCGTTCCGATTCGGGAATCTCCCCGGGTTTGCGCTGGTCATTTTCCCTGGATGAGACCCAGACACGGCCGTCATTTCTGAGTGATTCGGACATGAGGGTCAGCTTGGACTGATAATCGCCGGCAACGGGAATACAGGTGGGGTGAATCTGGGTAAAGCAGGGGTTGGCAAAGAGCGCCCCTTTCTTGTAGGCTCGGTAGGTCGCGGTTACGTTGCATCCCATGGCATTGGTGGAGAGATAAAAGACGTTGCTGTATCCTCCGGTACAGAGACAGACCGCATCGGCGGCGTGACTGGTAATCTCACCGGTGACGAGATTCCGCACCGTGATCCCTTTGGCTTCTCCATTGACGAGGACGAGGTCGAGCATCTCCGTTCGGGGGTGCATGACCACTGTCCCGGTCTTGATCTGCCGGGAGAGGGCGGAGTAAGCCCCGAGCAGGAGCTGCTGCCCCGTCTGCCCCCGGGCATAAAAGGTTCTGGAAACCTGGGCGCCGCCGAAGGATCGGTTATCGAGGTATCCGGCATAATCCCGGGCGAAGGGAACGCCCTGGGCCACGCACTGGTCGATGATGTTGACACTGACCGAGGCCAGACGGTAGACATTGGCCTCCCGGGACCGAAAGTCGCCCCCCTTGACCGTGTCGTAGAAGAGGCGGAAGATGCTGTCGCCGTCGTTGGGATAGTTCTTGGCTGAGTTGATCCCTCCCTGGGCGGCGATGCTGTGGGCACGCCGGGGGCTGTCCTGGTAACAGAACGATTCCACCCGGTACCCAAGCTCACCGAGGGTTGCGGCAGCCGAGGCGCCCGCAAGCCCCGTGCCCACGACAATGATCTTGTATTTTCGTTTGTTGGCCGGATTGACCAGCTTCATTTCCTGACGCCGATTGGCCCATTTTTCAGCCAGGGAGCCCGATGGCGATTTACCGTCAAGGGTCACAATACCTCCTAGAGAGTCACGATACGGACCAGAATGAGAATCGGCACCGATACATATCCGAGAAAAAGAATGACTGCGGCGACAGAACTCGATTTCCGCATTATCGGCAGGCTCTGGTCATCGTTCAGGCCGAATGTCTGCACCGCGCTTTGAATGCCGTGGATCAGGTGGAGCAGCAAGGCGACCATGGCCGTCACGTAGATGGCAGAAACAAAGAAGCTCTGAAAGTTGAGTACAACCATTCTGAAGACATCGGGCCTTCCGGCGGCATCGAGGGTCGTCCGGGCGCCCAACTCTGGATAAATCACTTGAACGGTGAAATGGAGGAGGTGGTAAAAAAGAAATGCCGCGATAACACCACCGGTCCAGATCATGTATTTCGCGGCAAAGGTGGTGCGCTGGCTTGTCTTTACGGCATAAGCCTGGGGTCGTGTGCCCAGATTCTCGAGGGTGAGGTTGATACCCAGATAGATATGGAGAGACAGCACGGCGAGCATGAAGAGACGGAAGGCCCAAATAAGAGCGGGCAGGGCATGGAGGTGTTCGGCATAATTATTGATCCACCGGAAAAAGATGGTGAAATTACCGAGCACGTGGACCACGATAAAAAGAACCATGATCACACCGGTGACCGCCATGAGAATTTTCTTGCCCACACTGCTTTTCAGAAAGGAGAGCATAAATCTTCCCGCCTCACGTTGCCTCCCGATCTCACCGGTCTGACTCTATCAAACTCGGGCGGTCTTGTAAACTATTCGGTCCTTAATAACAGCAAAATTCTTCATCCCGTCACCAGAGCCATCACAGCCGGCAGAGTTACCATGGAGAAAAGGATCTGAACGGTGACAATGCTGGCCATGAGGGTGCTGTCGCCGTCGAGCTGCCGAGCCAGAATATAAGACGATCCCGAGCCCGGGAGCGCCGCAAAGAGAACGGCAACGGCGGCGGCCGTCGATTCAATCTGAAAGAGCCGGGCGGCCATCCACATGAGTGCCGGCAGGGCGATTAATTTGACTGCGCAGTTTGAAATCACCGTCTTCCCCGCCCGACGCGCGGCCGCCATATCGAGCCCGGCACCCACGGCAAGCAAGCCCAAAGGGAGCGCGGCTGTTCCAAAGATTCCTAGGGTATCGCTTACCCCCGGCGACAGGCCGATACCCGAGACGTTCAACAAAATCCCCAGACCACAGGCGAGAATGAGGGGATTCTGAGTCACCGCTTTCAACAGAAGACGTCCCCGGGGCTTCTGGGGATGAGCAAAGCTGATCAACACGCCGACACAGAGGACATTGATGACGGGAATCAGAACGGCCAGTGCCACGGCGGCTAGTGTGAGTCCCCGGTCGCCGAAGAGGGCGTAGGCCGCCGACAGGCCGACATAGGTATTGAATCGAATGCCGCCCTGAAAAAAGGATGTGTAGGACCGGGGTTCCAGTGACCAGAGTGAACGGCTCACAATAAGGAGTGCTGCCATGGCCAGTACGGCACAGAGGAGCGCTGTCGCCATGGGACCCATGGTGGCCAAATCCAGTGAAGCCGATGCGGTTTTTTGAATCAATAGGCATGGGAACAAAGCAAAGTAAGTGAGCCGCTCTACATCGGGCCAGAAGGACTCTCCGGGGAACCGGATCCGGCGGAACAGGTATCCCGAGAGAATCACCAGAAAAACCGGGACCAGGGCAACCAGTATGGAAAAATCGAGCTTCATGCGCCCCCGTCGTTCCTTATGCCGGGATCAGGGGCAGATAGACCGGCCTCCAACGCATTTTTTCGATCAGCCGCTCCATGCGGTGCGGCTCGTTGTTGTGCTGAAAAGAGCTGAAAGCACAGGGGCCGCCCACCTTCGCCCTGATTGCCGCGACGCCCACGGCGAGCGCGACCTTGCGGCTCACCTCGCGGAGTGCGCTGACGTCGGGCATCAGTACACCTTTTTTGAGGTCGTCCTCCGTGATGGAGTCGGCCACGGCCCGGGCCGCCGCAGTGAAAAAAGCGGGCAGAACCTCCCGTGCACCGGAGGCAAGCACGCCCAGACCGACGCCGGGAAATATGAAGACGTTGTTGCATTGGCCGATCCGAATCTTCTCACTACCCGATGAGACCGGATCAAAAGGACTCCCGGTGCCCACGAGGGCATGTCCATCGGTCCATCCGGTGATGTCGGCCGGGACGGCCTCCGACTGATCGGTAGGATTGCTCAAGGGGAGGATCACCGGCCGGTCCGTGTTGGCCAGAACGGCCTCAACAACCTCTTTGGTAAAACAGCCCGGTTGACCGGAGGTTCCGATCAGCACGGTCACTCCTGCGCGCTTCACGGTATTGAGCAGGGTTCCATCTTCTGGAGATTTGAACCAGGGCAGCCGTTCACGATTTTTCGCGAACTTCTCCTTGTAAGGCTCCATGGAACGATCTGAGGTTATGAGGCCGCGGCTGTCGAGGGTGAAGATCTGACTGATCGCTTCGGCTTCCGGCACACCGTCTTCCCGAAGGGCTGTCATAATCTGCTCCGCTATCCCGATACCGCCGGCACCGGCTCCATGGATCAGAAAGACCTGGTCTTTCAGCGCCTCTCCCTTAATTTTCATAGCCGCGAGAATGCCTGCCAGAGTCACGGCACCGGTGCCCTGGATATCGTCGTTGAAGGAGATGAGATCGAGGAGATAGGTATCCCGAATGGCAAAGGCGGTCTGCTTGGAGAAATCTTCCCATTGGCAAAGGGCGTTGGGGAAAACTGTCTTGAAGGCTTTGGCGAATCGCTGAACGAAGAGGATATACTCGTCACCCCTGATTCTGGGATGCCGCCAACCCAGGTAATCCCGGTCTTCAAGCAAAGCTTTGTTGTCTGTTCCCACGTCCAGGGAAATGGGGAGGCAGTGCCAGGGTGCGATGCCGGCACCCTGGGTATAGAGCATCAGCTTGCCGAGGCATATGGCGATGCCCCCGGCACCCTGATCCCCAATACCGAGAACCCCCTGGTTGTCGGTCACTACGGCCACCCGGATGTCCTTGGGCGCGTGACGTCGCAGGATCTTCTCCGCATGGTCGATATTGCCGGGGTAGAGATGGATGCCGTTGGCTGTGCGGAACATGGAGGAATACTGCTGCACCGCAAGGCTGACGGTGGGCGTGTAGATGATCTTCATAAACCGCTCAATGTCGTTTGCGATCAAGGCATGAGCCAGAGTGACATTACGATCGAAAAGCGAGCGGACATAGACAAACCTCTCGAGGTCTGTCTCTTTGTTCTCCACCTTCACTCTACTGTTGCGTACTTGATCCTCCCGAAATCGGGGCTGCGGCGCTAGTGATCCCTCCAGATCGAGGGCCTGGCGCTCTTCCTCGGTGAAGGCGATCCCTT
>CAYUBU010000399.1:0-9932 GCA_964443105.1 uncultured Nitrospirota bacterium | reverse complement strand
GGCCGACGGACAAGGCCCACGGCGAAGTCCACGTGGCCCGAAAGGTGGTGGGGTTCAAGAAGATCCGGTTCTTTACCTCGGAGAATCTCGGCTACGGGGAGGTAAAACTGCCGGACCTCGATCTTCACACCACGGCTTACTGGTTCACCCTGCCCCAGGAAATTCTGCAACCCCTCCCCTACGGCCAGGGAACGCTTATCGACGGCATCCTCGGAATCGCCCATGGCCTCCACCATGTGGCCGTTCTCCATCTCATGTGCGATGTGAGGGACCTGGACCGGGCGGTTGGCGACCGGGAAGGGACGTGGTCCGCCCGCCCCGGCCAGGGGATCGTCCGCCAAGTTGAAATGTCGTCTCTCGACGAGCCGGGATCTTTCGAGCCGACGCTCTTTCTCTACGACGCCTACCCCGGCGGGATCGGATTTTCCGCCAAACTATTTGATCTCCACGATCGCCTCCTGAGAGAAACGGAATCACTCATCCGCCACTGTGCGTGCCGGGAGGGGTGCCCGTCCTGTGTGGGGCCGGTGACGGAGGTGGGGGCTATGTCGAAGGAGACGGCCCTGGCCATCTTAAAGGTGATTCAGCGATGAGCGATCTTCGAACCCGTCTGCAGCGACTGAAGAAGAGCGCGCCCACCGGACCGGACCGGCAGGACAGCGACGTCATCTCCAATTTGAGGGCCGAAATCGGCCGGGTTCTGGCAAGAAAAGAAACCGAATCTCCGGCCCTGAGCGAAACGGCAGGTCCCGACATTGACACCCTGGTTCCGGGACAGACTTATGCCAGAGGCGGCTTTGATCTCTTTGTGGGGCGGGAAGACTATGACACGGGACATCTGCATGGAAACAATAGGTTGGAGGAAATTTATAATGTATTACCGGAGGTTATCGGCGGGGGGACCACTGATGAGGGACTCCAGGAATTCCACGCCGACGGCGCCCTTTTCATCGATACGGAAACCACCGGACTCTCGGGGGGCACCGGCACTTACGCCTTCATGGTGGGGATCGGCTACTTCGATGACGGAAGGTTCGTGGTGGAGCAGTTTCTCATGCGGGACCAGGCTGAAGAGGCGGCGATGCTGGCCCTCCTCGGTGAGCGGCTCGCCCGGTCCCGGTTCCTGGTCAGCTTCAACGGGAAGTCCTTTGATATGCCTCTGCTTGAGACCCGGTACATCCTCTCCCGTCTCGACGCCGATCTGCTCCAGCGCCCCCACCTCGACCTTCTCTATCCCGCCCGGCGGATCTGGAAGCGAAGCCTTCAGAGCTGCCGCCTCGCCAATCTGGAGACCCAGCTTCTCGGCGTGGAGCGTGTCGGCGATGTTCCCGGGGAGCTGATCCCGGGGATCTATTTCGATTATCTCAGGACCCGGAACGGCAGCCGCCTGGAGCGGGTTTTCTATCACAACAAGCTCGATATTCTCTCCATGGTCACCCTCACGGCCCTGGTGCACCGCCTCCTGTCCGATTCCAGGGCGGTCTGCCGGAGCGACGGCCTGGAACAGTACTCCCTGGGGCGGATTCATCTTGAACGGGGTTTACTCTCGGAGGCGGAGGCCGCTTTTCTCGGTGCCCTCCAATCGTGCCCCTACGGCGACAGGGAATGGGAAATCGTCAAGCATCTCTCCCTCACCTACAAGCGGGGCGGGGCCGGGGAAAAGGCGGTGCAGGCGTGGCAGGACATGATCGCCATCGACGGCGCCCGGGACATCTTTCCCTTCATCGAACTGGCCAAGTATTATGAGCATCAGGAGAAAGATCCTGCTCAGGCCATCCATTACGCCGAGCAGGGCCGCAGGGTTCCTTTTCTGAGCCCCATGGTGGAAGCAGAGATTGTGCATCGCATCGGCCGGCTCCAGCGCAAACTGGAAGCCCGGGATCCCGATTTGGTTTGAGAGAGCAGCGAAGATCCTGCTGCCATAATGGAGAATGTGCCCATGTTCAGCTCCTACGACGGTGAAGCACGAAACCTGCGGCGGCTGAGCCGCATCGTCGACAGGACCGCCAGAAGCCTGAGTACCGATCCCCTCTCCGAGCGGGAGGCCCGGGAACTGGTGGAGAATACTCGAAGAAACGTGCTCGTTCTCTTTCCCGAGAAGAGCAGGGAATTCGATCTCATCTATCGGACCCGCTTCGAACGGCTGATAGATGAAAATTCCGGCGTCCGCTGTGATCGGGCACTGCGGAAGGCCCGGATACGTCCCGAGGGGGGCGACCATGCTGAATCTTGAGATCCCCGGCTTCGGGACCCTTCGGGCCGACACGGTGGTCATGGATTTGAACGGGACCCTGGGACTGGAGGGGATTCCCGACCAGGGTGTCCTGAACCGGCTGCGGGACCTCTCGAGTACCTTGAATCTCTTTGTGCTCACCGCCGACACCCACGGCCGTGCCGCAGATCTGCCCGCCGATTTCGGCCTGAAAGTCGAGCGGCTGGCTGCCGGCAACGAAGAGGGGCAGAAGCGGGACTTTGTGGCAAGAATCGGGCGCGAGAGAACCATCGCCGTGGGCAACGGCGCCAATGACACCCTCATGCTCGCGGAAGCGGCTGTCGGTATCTGCGTCATCGGTGAAGAGGGCGCCGCGGTCTCGGCGATTCAACATGCCGATATTGTGGTCCAACACATCCACCACGCTCTTGATCTCCTGCTAAAACCGAAGCGGCTTCTGGCCACTTTGAGGCGATGAAGACAAATTTCTTGACATTGAATGTCTATTCAGCTGCATCTACGGCGATGCCTGCCTATGGGTTTGTACCCATCCTGAATTTTCAATTATTTCATATCGTTTGAGGTGTTCCGTTTACACCAGGGGGTACGCGTCCGGCTTCGCTGCAGGTTTTTGATCGCCAAGGATAATGAGGCCCGGTTTTCCCCAATCACCACACGCCCTCTCTTGCCCTTTTATTTCTCGAGCAAACTCTGCTAGAATGACACCTGTCTCCTCCATGAAAGACGGACCCCAGGGAGAACCGATGGCTCTTTTTCTACTGACTTTCTTTGCTGTCTACGGCGGTGTACACGTCTACGCTTTCTTTAAAGCCAGGGCGGCCCTCGGCTTCGGCTGGGGTGTAGGCGTAATTGTGGTCCTCTGGATGGTGTTCATGACCACCGCCCCGGTTCTGGTGAGACTGTTGGAGCGGGGGGGACTGGAACGGGCGGCCCGGCTCCTGGCCCTTGTCGGTTACAGCTGGATGGGACTGCTCTTTCTCTTCTTTTCGGTGGCTTTTTTCTTCGATATGCTTCGACTTGTGCTCCTTCTGGCCGGCTCCATACTGGCCTTGCCGGTGCCCCGGATTTCCCATCACACGGCCTTTGGCCTCCCTCTTGTTCTGGCGTTCATTATCATGGTTTACGGCAGCTTTGAGGCCCGGCGGATCGGGAAAGAGGTGTTCACCATCGAAACGTCGAAGATTTCCCCGGCAGTGGGGCGGGTTCGGATCGTCCAGATCTCCGATGTCCACGTGGGGCTGATCGTTCGGGAAGAGCGGCTGAAGAAGATTCTGGACCAGGTGATAGAGGCCGAGCCCGACCTGCTTGTCAGCACCGGGGACCTGGTGGACGGACAGATGGACAACATGGCGGGACTGGCGGAACTGCTCAACAGCGTCAATGCGAAATACGGCAAGTACGCGGTGACGGGGAACCACGAGTATTATGCCGGTCTGAATCACTCCCTGAATTTTACGAAGCAGTCCGGGTTTACGCTCCTCCGGAATGAAGGGCATGAACTCCCCATGGGAATCACCTTGGTCGGCGTGGACGACCCCACCGGTGAGGCCATGGGTGCAGCCGGGACGGTTTCCGAAAAACGGCTCTTATCGGTGCGCAATCCCGATACCTTCACCATTCTCCTCAAGCACAGGCCTGTTGTGCACGCCGAATCGAGAGGTCTCTTCGACCTGCAGCTCTCCGGCCACGTTCACAAGGGTCAAATCTTTCCTTTCAACCTGCTGACGCGCCTGGCCTACCCCCAGCCGGTGGCCACGCTGGTGAGAGACAAAGGATCCTATCTCTATGTGAGCCCGGGCTCAGGTACCTGGGGACCGCCGATCCGCTTCCTCGCCCCCCCCGAGGTAACCGTGATCGACCTGGTCTACGGCGCGCCGTGACGATCGCTCATGCCATTTCCGGGCTAGAGTCCGATGAGTTCGGCGTGGTAACCCATTTTCCTGACGTTCTCCAGAAGCTCCGTTGAACGGATACCTTCGGAATCGAAGGCGATGGAGAGCAAGTGATCCTTGCCCGGGTTGAACCGGGGTGAGATGACGCCGGGAATGGTACGCATTTGCTCAACAAGCTTGTTTCGGTCCAGAGCGTTGAGTTCTTCATCCACGTGGATCAGGGTATCTGCAAGACTCATGGTTTCTTCCTCCTGGCTTGTTTCAAGACAGCCTACAATACCTTGCTGTCACAAAGATAGTCTTCTGAAAGCGCTTCTCTGCCGCATCGAAGGCAGACATAATGTTTGGGACGGCATTTCCCGTGCTCCGGGGTGTCGGCGAAAATCTTCTCAGAGACATGACAGCCCGCAACCTGCGGAACCTCATCGGGGTTGCAGAGGGAGTCCATATCGGCTGCGATCGCCCCGCAGTTCAGGCAGGCGAACATCCTATTTTCCTCTCGGTTTTCCTTGGAACCCATCATGACCTCTCCTAAATGTTCATGTAGTAAGAACGCTATGTCCAGCGCCGGCAACCAAGCCTATACCAAAAAGTATACCGTGCCGAAATTATCTGTCAAACGGGAGAGCAATGAAGAAGATTCCTGCAGAAAATGCAATCTATTAAGGCTCTCAGATTAACGGATCCGTTCGTGACCCAGCGGAGGCGCCGTTCCCTGGGGTAGAACCAAATCATCTGGACGTATACATTCTGGCGGCAAACGGGTTTCTTTGAGGTTCTCAGGAAGACATGGCGAATCTGATGCGTCAAATCGGGTTAAAGGGTTGAGGCTCTAAGGGTCTCAAAAACCGTGGTCATGCAGATTGGCGTTGCGAATTTTTGGCCTGTCCTATAATATCGGGAAATAGTTGAGTCAGAACTCATTTCGGGCGGCGCCCGATACGGCGAGGCAATCGTTTGGTTGGCTCCAAACAGAATGATAAGGTAAGAACAATAGATGGCCATATATAAGGTGCTTATTCACGGACGTCACTTCATTCTCGAAAGAAGGGGAGAAAAGCTGTCCCACGGATTCTACGCCACACGCTATGTGGAGGCCGGCGATGGGAAGCAAGGGGAGGCCCTGGCCATGAAGGTGGTTGAGGAAGACTTCCACGCCAAGTACGCGGTACAGAATGACGAATCTGATCCCCCGGCACTTTCGGTCAATGAAATAGAGGAAGTGGAGAGTCTGGATCCGACAGAAATCCAGGGGTATGTTTTCTACATCGAAGATGCGAAGCATTAACCACCGGGTCAAATCACGCCGGTTGCGGGCGTAAAACACCGGGTTGATTGCGGCCCTGAGGAGGAGTTCATATCATCTCGAAATTCATCGCCCTTATAATTCTTTTGGCAGCCGCCGCCATTGGCACCGTCTCTTTGATGGCCTTCCTGATTTTTGTATATAGCGGTTCCCTGGGTGTCATAAGGTTGGGGATGAATGAACTGGAGCGCCTGGTGTTCAATGGGGTCATTTCTTTAGCCTTTTTTCTTCAGCACAGCGGAATGATCCGGAAACCTTTTCGCCGGCGTCTAAACCGCTTCGTCCCGTCCCATTACCAGGGGGCTGCGTACACCGTGGCTTCAGGCCTGGTTTTGTTGGCATTTGTCTTGCTGTGGCAGGGTTCGGACATGATCTTGCTGGAGGTACACGGTTTGGCTGGCCATGTCATGGGCATCTTTTTTTTCCTGTCAATCCTGGGAATGGGCTGGGGAATGTGGGCATTGCGCTCCATCGACATGTTCGGCCTGGATTCAATCATCAGAAACCTGCGGTCCAAAGAAACGCCGTGGAGGCCGTTTACAATTCGCGGTCCCTACCGCTGGGTTCGGCATCCCCTCTATCTCTTCATGATTGTTATCTTTTGGTCCTCTCCAATACTTACCGCAGACCGGTTGCTGTTCAATGTGTTATGGACGACTTGGGTTTTCGTTGGAACGATACTTGAGGAACGGGATCTGGTAGGCGATTTTGGGGATTCATATCGCGATTACCAAAGCAGGGTGCCTATGCTGCTGCCCCGGGGGGTTCGCCCCGCCTATCCCGGTGGTAGAGCAGGCAATGGGGTCTAACAACCGGTTGCCGTTGGGATCGCCAAAATCCTTGAGACCTTTAACGGGGACATTCATCTTTATAAGCATGATCGATAAACTTCAGCGCTTTGCCCAAGCCATTCAAATGTTTCGCCGGCCATCTATGGCTGTCGGATTGCTTAGCCTGGCATCGATCGTTGTGATCATTTTTGTCTCTGAGTCTCATGAAGAAGATCGATTTCTCATCCCCAGCTTTGTCGGCCTGATTTGGGCTGTGAGCACTTACGCTTTTATCGTCACTTTTCGTTCAGTTCCTGAAAAAGCCAGTGAAACATTAAGATTTTTCAGCAGGCTAAAGCGAAACATCAATCGCGGTTGGTATTGGTTGATCAGTGCCGTCTTTCTTGCCGCGACAATGGCCGTCATATTGGTAACGTATCGGATCGTTTCAATTTGGCTCAGAGACTATAGGGGTTAATCCGATCTTTCACCGGATGTCGGAAAGCACTGTGACTGCTGGTTTCATGAGTGTCGGGAGAACAATAGTCGTCTGCGCGGTCTTAGTCCTTTCGGGGCTGCGAAGGCCCGCGGTGCCGTGATGGCCAACGCGCCCTCCGCAAACCAACGGTTCCCGGCGGTGGTGACTCCCGGTGGCTGAGAAGCCGCTGCGCCCCGGAGCGATCCGGTTGGCCTGAAATAAGGGTTATGTGAATGGGGAAACTTCCTGCAGCAGCTAACCTGATCAAAGCCGCGGTCACCCCGCCGCCCTGGGCTCCGACGGAGATGTGACCGGATTTCACAGCATGAAAATAGGGCTGGCGTAGGAAACGATGAAAGAGTTTCATACATCCGTCATGGCTGTTTTCAGCCGCCTGGTTCGTGACAGCATGGGGGAACCTCCCCCAACGGTGTCTCCCGAAACCCCCTGCGGGGAAGCTGTGCGAATAATGCAGGATTTCGGCGCCTCCGCCGTCGTGGTCGTCTCTCCAGAGAAGCGGGCCATTGGGATCGTCACCGAAGAAGATGTTGTCCGACGTATTAGTTTTTTGAGAACCGCCGGCACGCCGGTAGGAGACGTGATGAGCAGTCCCGTTGAAGTCATTCATGATGACGACTATCTCTTTCACGGTATAGCCGTCATGAATCGCCGGGGCCTGAGCCACCTGCCGGTCTTGGATGGCGGCGGTTATCTCACCGGAATGCTGCGCCTGCGGGATACCCTCACCGGGTCCATGGCAAGAGTGATGGAGCTTATCAGACGCTTGACACATGAAGAAACCCTTGAAGGGTTGAAGCTTGTCAAGGAGGCCCAGGTAGCGGTGGCTGAGGCGCTTTTTGCGGACCACATTCCAGCGGCCGGCATACAGGTATTGCTCACCCACATCAATATGGACATTCACCGGCGAATACGCTCCATGGTCCACAAACAGCTCGCCGAGAAGGGGTGGGGTGAACCTCCGGTAGCCTATGCCATCATCGTGATGGGTTCCGGCGGCCGGGGCGAGAGTTTTTTGCACTCTGACCAGGATTACGGGTTTGTTCTCACCGATTACCCGCAGAAACGACAGGCCATGGTGGACACCTATTTCGCGGAAGTGGCAAGGTGCATGACCGCCACTCTCGATGCCGTCGGGATCCCGACCTGCCGGGGAAACGTGATGGCTGCCAACCCCCTGTGGCGCAAAAACCTGTCGCAGTGGTGCCTTCAGGTAAACGACTGGCTTGAAAAGCCTGACCTGAGGACGCTGCGATACGCCGATATTTTCTTCGATTTTCGACCGGTCGCAGGGAATGAGGAACTGGCGGTATCATTGCGCCGCCACGTTTCCAGCGCGGTCCGGCGGAACCATGTCTTCCTCAGGGAAATGCAGCGGGTGCAGGAAGATCACGGTGTCGCCCTTGGCGCATTCGGCAGACTGATTGTGGAAGAGGAACCTCCCTACCAGGGGAGGGTCAATCTCAAATACCAGGGGCTGCTCCCTCTGGTGGAATCAGTCCGGCTCCTGGCACTGCGGGAAGGGCTTGATCACACCTCTACCCTGAAGCGGATTGAGGCCCTGGCCGAGGACGGACTCCTGAGCCGGGACGACCAGGACTACCTGACTGACGCCTTTCACAACCTGACCACCCTCATTCTCCACCAACAGGTCCAGGACTACAAGGCGGGTCTGAAGGTCACTCCCTATGTGGCGCAGGGCACGCTCTCCGCGAGGGAGAAAGAGAAACTGGTGGATTCACTGCGGGCTATCCGCACTTTTCGGGAACGGGTTCGTGCCGAGTTCACGGGGGAGGTGTTCTAGAGCGGGCTAGCCCGGGTCCCAGCCTTCTTTGCCGGAGGGCGCTGTCGGTCCTGTCTGAGTCTCTTTGTTCCTGAGGGGCAATGAGAACATGAATGTGGCTCCCCTGCCCACATCACTGTCCACCCATATGCGCCCGCCATGATGCTCGATGATGCTCCGACAGATGGTCAGTCCCAGTCCGCTTCCCGTCGGCTTGGACTCCTGTCCCATCCGGATCTGGTGAAATTTCTCGAAGATCCGCTCTTGCTCTTCAGGGGAAATGCCGGGGCCGTTGTCCGCAACTTCGACACGGGCGGAGCCGCTTTCCGAGACCAGGCGAATTCCGATACGCCCCGTCCCCTTTGCACAGAACTTGGCCGCGTTTGAGAGCAGGTTAATCAGCACTTCCAGGATACGATCCCGATCGGCGACCAGGAAAACCGGTGTGGCCGGTACAACTTTATTCACGGTGATCGACTTCTCCGAAAGAAGCTGGCCGGTGGCGACCAGTCCCGCCTCGATGATCTCCTTGAGATCCACCCGGTCCATTTCCAGGACGACACGGCCCGATTCAATCTTGTCGAGATCCAGGATCTGATTGATCAGCCGGGTGAGACGATCCGTCTCCATGACCACATTACCAAGAAACTGCTGCCGTTTCTTTTCGTCCATGGCGGGGTTGTCGTGGAGAATTTCCGTTAATGCCCGGATGGCCGTCAATGGCGTGCGCAGTTCATGGCTGACGATGGAGACGAATTCGTCCTTCATGAGATCCAGCTCCTTGAGCCGCTCGTTGGCGGCCCGCAGCTCCCGGGTGGCCGATTCGAGCTGCCGGGATTTCTGCTCCAGGCGGCGACTGTACTCAATAACCTGGGTCGTCTCATCCAGAATTTGCATGACACCGTCCATGCTCAGCGCCTCACCCTTTACGACGGATGAGACCATGACTCGGGCCGAAGCCGCGCCGATGGCACCGGTCAGTTCCCGTTCGGCAAACTCCACCAGCTTTGAGTCGGCCCGGACATCTCCGTCCATTTCGATGCCCCGCCGCCTTGCATGGTCGGCGAAAGCCCTTTCAGCACGGCTCCGACCCACAAGGCGTGCCACCAGATTCTTGAGTTCCGCTACGGTGGAGGTTCCGCGCCAGAGGCGTTTGTCCTCAATATCGATCCCTTGGCTATAGACATCCACGAAGAGTGTCGCCTGCAGACGTTCCATGGTGCTTTGGCGGTCGAAAAGTGATATCCCGACCAGAAAGCCCACATTGGCGAGCATGCTCCAGAAGACCGAATGGGTCACCGGGTCGTACATATTCAGTCCGAAAAGACCGTAGGGAATCAGAAACCCGATGCCGAAGGGACCGTCCGTAATCAAAGACATGGGCAGCCAGCCTGACTTGGCAAAGGAAGGGAGAACCAGGGTATAGGCCCATACCAAAAAGCCCGCCAGAAG
>CAYUBU010000398.1:0-7021 GCA_964443105.1 uncultured Nitrospirota bacterium | reverse complement strand
CACCGATGCCGGCGCACGATTTATTCAACTGGTGCGGCTCCATCACCCTTCTTTCCGCCCCAGTCGGACCATGGTAGCACCCCAGCCGCCCAGTGCCGACGACGGTTCGGAAAAAGAGAGGACGTAGGGACTCTCCTCCAGGATTTTTCGGACCATGCGGCGCTGCGTCCCGATCCCCTTGCCGTGAACGATGCGAACTTCCGTGAAGCCTTTTTGGTGACACTGGTAGAGATATTCTTGCACCACCTTTTTAAGCTCCCCCACGGGAAATGCGTGAAGATCGAGTTCCTCTTCTATAGGGTATTCGAAGGGATACTCAAAAGGGTCTTCTCCCATAAACGATCCACCATCCCATGACCGGGCCCGCAGGGCTTCATCGGAGCCGAAACGCCCTCTCTCTTACTATCGGAATTGAGACTAAAGGTCAAGCAGGAAGGGAGAGTCGGGAGCCCCCCGGCTTGACAGCCGTTGAGCTGCGATATAGATTCCATGTTAAGAGTGCCAGGCAGGCAAGCCTGGCACAGCGCTGCAGGACTTCCTGCAGACAAACCAACGCCCCGGAGGGTGAAGGCAAGATGGCTGAGAAAATGCGGATCATGACGGACAAACCGTTGAACGCGGAGACGCCGGTGCCGTCGCTACGGTCGTGGATCACGGCCAACAACGTCTTCTTTGACCGGAATCAGGGGGCCATCATGGAAAAGGAGATCCCCCTCGCTCAATACCGGCTCACCGTGGACGGGGAAGTGGAGACGGTCCAGACCTTCACCTTCGATCAGATCATCGAACTGCCGAAAGTCATCGCGGCCAATACCATGGAGTGTTCGGGCAACGGACGGTCGCTGCTGAAAGAGAAGGCCAGCGGCAATCCCTGGACCATCGGCGGGGTGGGAAACGCCGTGTGGGGCGGTATCTGGCTCAAGACGCTCCTGGAAAAGAGCGGGCTGACAAGGAAGGCCCGCCATGTGGCCTTTGAAGGGATGGACAAGCCCCTGGGCTCAGCGGGGATCAAGTTCAGCCGCAGCATTCCTGTCGAGAAAGCCATGACCAGCACGCTCCTGGCCTATGAAATGAATGGAGAGCCGCTCCCCCTGAAACACGGCTATCCCCTGCGGGCCGTCGCCCTGGGATGGGCCGGTGCCAATTGCGTCAAGTGGCTCAACAAAATCACCGTCATGGATCGCCCCTACGAGGGGTTCTTCATGGACAAGGTCTACCGGGTTTTTCAAAAGGGGGAAGACCCCAAGTCGGGCACCGTGGTGACCGGCCTCAGCCTCAAATCGATTATCACGAAGCCGCTGCAGGGGAACACGCTCCCAACGGGTCCCGTGGTCGTCCTCGGCGCGGCCTACGGCGGCGAAGCGGACATCGCAAAGGTGGAGGTCTCGGTGGACGGCGGGAAAGAGTGGCACCAGGCCGAGTTCCTCGGCCCCCATGAGCCCTTCGCCTGGCGCCAGTGGCAGTATCTCTGGGAAGCCGGGGACCGGGGGGAGCATACCCTCATGGCCCGGGCCATAGACAGCGAAGGGAAGGTACAGCCTCCGTCGGCCTCCTGGAATGTTCTGGGATACGGCAACAACGGCGTGGAAGAACACGCCGTCACCGTACACATCGCATAGGGAGGAAACCATGGCCCTGTTTCCGTGGAGAAAACCGGCGCTCACGCTCCTGGGGAGCCTCGTGATTTCACTGCTCCTGCCGGTGCCGGACCGCACAAGCCCGTTTCATCGGTGCCCCCCCTTTCCGCCACCCATGCCGATCCCGTAGACCCGGGGAAATGGGCAGCCAAAAACAAGAGCGAGCTGCAGTGCGACTACGATCATATGGCCAGGGACCTGGATCTCATGGAAAAGCGGCTCAACCGGCTCCGGGGCACCACGCGGCTCAACCAGGACCAATATCGGGAAAGGGAAATTCTGGAGAGTCTTGTCAACATCAAGCAGCGGGAAATGACGGTGGTGCGTCGGCTCATCGAAAGCGCCGGTCTGGCCCCGGGATTTCAACTCCCCAGCACCTGGGATCGGGCCGTTGCTCTCGACCAATACCGGGGCGCAAAACCGGTCCTCATTGTTTTCTACCGGTTCGATTTCAGTCCCGAGAGCACCCTGGCCCTGACCCGGCTCAACGAAGCGCGGGAGTCCCTGACGGCACGGGATCTTGCCATCGTGGCCGTGAGCGCTGATCACCCCTTTTCACAGAAAGCTTTCAGCGAGAAACTGGGCCTGGCCTTTCCCCTCCTCAGCGACCGGAACAAAGGGGTGATCAAAACCTACGGGATTTACGATGAAGCCCGGGATCCTGCGAGACCGGCTTACTTCCTGGTCGATACTGCAGGGAAGACCGTCTGGAGCCAGACCTCACCCCCCGAGGCGCCGCTTAATCTCGAGGCGCTGGGGGCAATCCTCGACCACAAGACCAATTAGCATGACAAAAAAAACAGGCTGCCCGGCAGGCCTGGCTGGGCGCCCTTATTCCGCCCGAGGCTGTTCGTCCAGGACTTTCAGGGCCTGGAGCAGGGCGTCGGCCTTGTTGAGGGTTTCGTAGTATTCCCGTTCGGGATCGGAATCGGCCACAATCCCCGCCCCCACCTGAACGTGGGCCTTGCCGTCCTTGACCACAAAGGTCCGGATGACGATGTTCAGGTCCATATCCCCATTGAACCCGAGATAGCCCACGGAGCCGGTGTAGGGGCCCCGCTGCACCGGTTCCAGTTCATCGATGATCTCCATGCACCGCACCTTGGGAACCCCGGTGATGGTGCCGCCGGGAAAGGTGGCCCGGATCAGGTCGAAAAGATCCCTCTCCTGGTGGAGTCGCCCCCGGACATTGGACACAATGTGGATGACATGGGAATACTCTTCCAGTACCATGAGTTCATCCACCTGGACCGATCCGTAATCGCAGACCCGCCCGATATCGTTTCGCTCCAGGTCGATCAGCATGATGTGTTCGGCCCGCTCCTTTTCATTGGTGATCAGCTCCGTGCTCATGGCGGCATCTTGATCCCGGTCTTTCCCTCTGGGACGGGTGCCGGCGATGGGCCGGGTCTCCACCAAGCCCTCTTTGAGCAGGACGAGACGCTCCGGAGAGGAGCTGACGAGCTGGAAGTCGGGGAGATCGAAAAAGGAAGCGAAGGGCGACGGATTGATCTTGCGCAGCACCCCATAGAGGGCCCAGGGGTCCAGGTCTCCCACGTCGGCGGTCAAGCGCTGGGAGAGGTTGGCCTGAAAGATGTCGCCGGCCCGAATATAGGCCTTTGCCTGGCGCACCATGGCCATATAATCCTCTTTTGTCATGTTGGCCTCCACCTGAAAGGTGCCGGAGGCCCGTTGCGTTTTTTCCGACTTCCGCCCGAGGGGTGCCAGAATCTTGCCCTCCCACTCTTTCAGTGTCTTCACCGCCCCGGCATAGGCCCGGCGGTGGGCCTCGGGATCAGGGGATGGAGCCCGGAGCATGGGAACGTATACGAGGCTGATCTCTTTTTTCTCATGGTCGAAAACCGCCGCCCGATCGAAAAACATGAAATAGAGGTCCGGCAGGTTTAGATCGTCGGCGGCCGTTCTGGGCAGGCGCTCAAAGAAATGAACGGCATCGTAACTGATCATCCCCACAGCCCCGCCGGTGAAACAGGGGAGTCCCGGCACCCGGGAGACAGGCGTTTCCCGCAAGAGCTGCCGCAGCGTCCTGAAGGGGTTTCCCTGAAGCTTCGATTCGTAGAGGCCTTCCCGGATGCGGATCTCTTCCCCCTTGCTCTCAAGAACCCGGAATGGACGGGTACCGATGATGGAGCAGCGCCCGATCCGGGGATTCTCCCGTACTGACTCCAAAAGAACCGAGTCCTTGCCGTCTCGAAGCCGCTCAAAGAGGGTGAAGGCATCGAACCCCTGTGCGGGGATGGTGAGGGCAACCGGCACGGCTGCCGTCCCGTTCTCCTGCCGGGAGAGCGCCATGAATTCGTCTTGAGAGGGGATTGTCGCCATGGATCGTGGGCCGGTTACCATCAGATGCCCGGTCTTTGCGGGTTGGCCCCGGATCTGCCTTGTGGGGCCGGAAGGGGGCGGCAAATGTTGATTGGTCAGGGTCGATGCATCGGTTCTTCAGGTTCCGGCCAGAGAGTCGGGGCTGGCCTTCGCCGCGAATCCGCCCTACCTTATCGAACTCTCCGGGAAAAGGCAAGACACGATAGAAACCATGGATGGGAGGCCCCTTGCGGAAACAACGGAACACCTGTCAAGGGCGCCGATCGAGGTCCATCGATACGCTCCCTATCGGGGCACAGCCCCTCTCTCCCTCAAGGACCGGACCGGATCAGCCGGGCGGCAAAAAATCCGTCGGTACCGTCACGGTGGGGGTAGGCGTGGAAGAAGCCGTGGGCGTCGAACAGGGGTCCAAGGGGATCGCTGCCGGCGGGAACGCGGTCATCGAGGACAAAGTCGCCATGGCGGGCGAGAAACTGCTTCACCACGTCTTCATTCTCTTCCGGTTCCGTGGAGCAGGTGGCGTAGACCAGGTTTCCGCCGGGCCTGACAAAAGGGCTGATGTTGTGGAGTATGGCGAGCTGCCGCGTCTGATGACGATTCAGGTCGACTTCCTGCCTGAGCCACTTGGCCTCGGGATGGCGGCGCAGGGTACCGAGCCCCGAACAGGGTGCGTCAATGAGGACTCGATCGAAGGGGTGGGCAAAGCGCACCGTTGACCCGTCGCCGGCCAAAGGTCGAATGGATCGGAGTCCGAGACGACTGATATTTTCCCCCATGACGGCGATCCGCTTTTCGTCCAACTCGAGGGCCGTCACCTCGCCCCGGTCGTCCATGAGCTCCGCCATGTGGGACGCTTTCCCCCCGGGCGCCGCACAGGCGTCGAGCACCCGTTCCCCGGGCCGGGGGTCCACGAGACGGGCGATCGCCATGGCGCCGGGGTCCTGAACATAAAACCACCCTTCCCCGAAGCCCGGCAGGTCTCGGACCTGCGCCCCGCCCATCACTTCCACCCCTTCCGCCGTGAGGGGCAAGCGTCTTGCGTCATGACCGCCATCGGCCAGGATGGTCATGAACCGCTCCGGCGAGATCTTGAGTCGATTCACCCGCAGGGTGAGGGGGGCAGGGATGTTGCACGACGCCATCAATCGGGCCGCCTCCGGTGCGCCGAAGCGTTTGATCCAGCGGCTCGCCAGCCATTCAGGAAAGGCGTGGACCACAGCCAGGTGCGCCGCAGGCCGGGAGGGATCGGGCAGGGGAATCTGATCCCCGGTGCGAATAAGGTTGCGAAGGACGGCGTTGACATACTTGACCTGCCCCTCGTGCCCGTGCCGCCGGGCCAGTTTCACCGATTCATCCACCGCGGCCCAGTGGGGGACGCGATCGAGAAAAAGGATCTGGTATGCGCCGAGCCGGAGGGTGTTTCTCAGATAGACCGGAAGTGACGCCAGGGGGCGCCGGGAAAGATGTGAGAGAAGATAGTCGATGCGCCCCCGCCACCGGAGGGTCCCCTTGACGAGTTCCGCGGCCAGGGCTTTCTCCTTCGGCTCCAAGGTCAGGGCGTTCAGCCGGGCAAAGCCCTTTTCCGCAAGCACCCCTTCCCTTTCGGCCTGGGAGAGGATTTCAAGGGCGATCTGGCGGGACGTCTTAGGCACGCATGGCCTCGAGCCTCCGGACCCGCTCTTCCATCGGTGGATGGGTCGAAAAGAGAGAGGCGAGACCACCCCCCCGGAGAGGATTGACGATGAACATATGGGCCGTCGCCGGGCTCGCATCCATGGGCACCCGCTGGATTCCGTTGGCCAGCTTGTTCAGGGCGCTGGAGAGATAACGGGGATTGCCGGAAATTTCCGCACCGCCACGGTCCGCTGCGTATTCCCTCGACCGGGAAATGGCCATCTGAATCACCATGGCCGCGATGGGGGCCAGGATCATCATGGCAATAGCAGCGATGCCCCCGCCGCCGCCGTTGTTGTCCCGGTGTCCGCCGCCAAAGAGCATCCCCCACTTGGCCATGCTGGCCATCATGGTGATGGCGCCGGCAATGGTCGCAGCGATGGAACCGGTCAGAATATCCCGGTGCTTCACGTGGGCCAGTTCGTGTCCCAGCACACCCATCAGTTCATTCCGATCGAGGAGCTGCAGTATCCCCGTGGTCACGGCAACGGCCGCATGGTTTGGATTCCTTCCGGTGGCAAAAGCGTTGGGCGCGGGGTTCTCAATGATGTAGGTCTTGGGCATGGGAAGCCCGGCGTTCCGGGATAGCTGTTCCACCATGCCGTAGAGTTCCGGCGCCTCCCCCCGGGTCACCGGCTGGGCCTTGTACATTTTGAGCACGATCTTATCGGAAAACCAGTAGGACCCGAAATTCATGACCAGCGCGATGACAAAGGCAATCTTCATGCCGTTGGCACCGCCCAGGGCGTTGCCCGCCACGACCAGAAGAACGGTCAAACCGGTCAACAAGAGGGTCGTTTTGAATATATTCATCTGTTTGACTCCATTTGAGAGGTTATGCTTACCGTATGTGCCACCTTACAATAACTATAATCATTATTTTTCCCCCGTCAAGCGCCCCGGGGAAGGGGCTCTTCCACACCCTCGCCCACCCCGTTGTCCGCTGCCACAAAATGGCGGATGGCTTCCCGGACCTTTTCCAGGTCAAAGACCGTGTTGATGCAGGGTCCGAAGGGCCGTTCGTTGAGTATCCCGAGAACCGGGAGGGGGTAGGAGTCGACGATGCCGCTGGTCAGGTCCCGCCTGCAGGCGACGGCCACCACGGCCTGGGGCTTCTTTTCCTGAATGAGCCGTCGCGCCAGGGTACCGCCGGTGGCTACAAAGATATCGACACCGTACTGCTCTTTCAGTTCGATGAGGTCCGAAATCCCGCAGAGGCCGCAGCGGGCACAGTTCTGGATGTCGCCGGTAACCCGCATCCGGCACTCGTTGTACTGGATGCAGTGGGGCATGAGCAGGAGCAGCCGGTCATGCTTGATCCTGTACTTTCGTGCCCGGACGAGCTGGTTGTTCACCTCCACAAAGGA
>CAYUBU010000397.1:0-8687 GCA_964443105.1 uncultured Nitrospirota bacterium | reverse complement strand
CTCCGTCCGGGCAAGGAGCTGTCCATCCAGATGAAAAGTTTCGGTTTCCGTGTTTCCTTTCGCTTTGGATGCACCCATATTCAGGCGAGGTTTCAGCATCACGACAGGGCCCGGGGGCGGCGGATTGATCCGTTCCACAGTGGCAAGGTTAAACAGGATCGGTTCCAGCACTTCTTCTGCCACGATCTCAGTCGTTCCATCCTCCGAAGTTAAGACGCGGCCGTGAGCCGCCGTCTCGTCATCCAGTATTACATGAATGGGATTGTCTGTTGTGACTCCCGCTATTTCCTCCCATCGAATGGAGATATCGCCCGCATAAGAGGTTCGGAACAGCAGGACCTTGTCTTGCATACTGACCACCGTTCCGGTGATACGATCCCCATTCTTCATCAAAAGCTCATCCGCCGCAGCATGGACGCTCATCAGCAGGATGACGATTTGGCTGATTCCAAGCAGGATTCGACTTCGTTTCATTGGTGACAATCCTCCTTATCTCAGGGAAATGAACTGATCTCTCCACGCCGGCTCATACTTTAAGCATGCTTCACCTACCATGAGGAGGCTAACAAACACCCTTTTCGAACGATAGGGACGGCTAAATTCCGGGACCGGAAAAACCCCGAGAGAATTTAGCCCATGTGGGGAGAAATGCCAAGCATTTTTCACAGGCTGTATCCGCCCTGTCCGTGGCGACCCAGCTCTGCAACTTTTCTACCATGCAGTTGACGAATGAATTGTACCGTATACAGATGAAGTCTTCCCCGGGCACGCTAGAGGAGCTTTTTCAAGCGTTTAACGAACAGATCAGCAAAACCAGACACCGAGGCAAGATGCCTCGGCTATTTTCAATTGTTCGAATTCCCCCCCCAATAGGTCAGGCTTCCAGCCTCACACCGAGGCAGGATGCCTCGGCTATTTTCACTCTTGCATTCTCCCCAATAGGTCAGGCATCTTGCCTGACATCACAAAAACATTCCAATATCGGTCTCAACAACTCCGCTTGCAGACGAGAAGTTATACAACTCTGCGTTCGAAACCAGTTCCTTCTTTACGGGATTATTGTGCATATAGGTTATCTTTTCCCGCAAAAGTTCTTCTGAATAGACTGTAAAATCACGGAAACTCGATTGCCATACCTGCCCTTCCCTTGTGCTTACCTTGTTCATTTCATTGCTGGAAAAACTTTTGATGCTATGTAAAGACTGTGAAATGTTCTTTTCTCTCGGGATAATGATTAAATGAAGATGATCGGGCATGATTACGAAGGAAATAAGATAGAACCACTTGCTCACTCTGCCAAAAGAAAGAGCGGTCATCACTATCTCGGCATTTCTCGGATGGCTGAAATACGGGTGGTTGTTCATTGTTTTGGTGGTAATGAATGATGGATAGTGATCAAGATTGAATCTTCTCAAATTTCTCATTTCTCAGTTGATACCAATAGGTCAGGCTTCCAGCCTGACACCGAGGCAAGATGCCTCGGCTATTTTCACTCTTGCATTCTCCCCAATAGGTCAGGCTTCCAGCCTGAAACCGAGGCAAGATGCCTCGGCTATTTTTCGATGTTTAATACTTCCTATGCCTCAAAACCTGTACCGCAGATTCGCACCCAGAAAGACAAGAGAGTTGGTGTCAAACTCACCCTTGAACCGTGCCCCCTGTGCAACCTGGTCTATCCTACCGGTTCCCAGCCAGATATACGAAAAGCCTACGGCGTAATCAAGATTGCCTTTTCCCTTCTTGCCGTAAGAAATGCCAAACTTGACCTGTTCACCGACGGACAAGTCGGCCGTACGGTCCTCATCGTCCACAGGGGAGCTATCGTAGGCAAGCCCTGTGCTCATGAATCTGTCGTCCGCTAATCGATAGACCATGGCTGCCCCGACGTGCCAGGTATCTTTCCATTTCCGGTCAATGGCCGTCGTTAAAGCCCCGCCCTGGATTGCAATGAAGTTATCGCTGAACTCTGACCAATCCTCAATATTGAGATCCATTATCAATCTCAGTCTGTCTGTTACCCGGTAAGCCAGCCCGATGGTAAAGGCCTGGGCATAATCGAAATCGACGCCGACTTTGTCCAGCCTCGATGTGATTCGATTGATGATCGGAATCTGTGTTTTTATATCGAGGTCGCCCTCCAGTTCCACTTCCGACTTGGTGCGATACACAAACCCCAACAACGCCTTGTCTGTAATCTCCCAGGTCAGCCCGAAAAACCCCTGGGTGCTCCAGTCATCAATCTTGTCGATATGAACGGCCCCGTCAGGCAAACTCAGAGCACTTTGGTTTATGGCGACATCCATATCAAAAATAGTATAGATGAAGGACACGCCGGCACCGATGGAAACCTTATCATTGATCCGATACCCAATGGAGGGTGAAAAGCCCAATCCGCTCAAGACAGCCCGGGTGGCCTGGTAGCGCCCTACGAAATCGCTCCCGTAGTCCACACCGCCTCCGAGCAAACCTGCCGAGGAGAAGCCCAATCTCGCTTTTTCAGAGAGTGGTTTGACCGCATAGAACCCCGGTATAGCCGACACAAAGGATGCATTGCCGCCGTTGCTTCCGCCCGCCTCGGCAATGGAGGAGTCAAACCGGACGCTGGGGATCAATACCTGCAAGCCTCCCAGAATAGTGTCTCCCCGAACGCCTGTCATACCCGCTGGATTGGTATAGGCAGAGTCCGTTCCCACATTGTTGACCGCATTTGCAACACCGGCGGTTCCTAAGCTCCCCGGAGAAACGAGCTGCGAAAGGTAGAGCCCTCCGGCGAAGGCGTGATGAGTAAAGAGAGATGAGATGACGATCAGAGAAAGACTAAAGAAGAGTGTTAAGCATCTTCGTTTCATTTGAGACCCCCTTTAATGTAAATCCGAAATTCGAAGCACGAAACTCGAAACGGTTCGGTCCTGAGCAGAGTCGAAGGGCTCACCGCCATGAGCCAACCTGTCGAGAGCCTCAAGGTCGAACGAGTCGATGGGCAATATCGAAATTCAAATTCTCGAAACCCAAAGCATAGAAATCGAATCTGAGCGTTTATACCATTAGCAGCATAGTCATTTCAATTTATTTCGCTTCGCGTGCACCGCTTTTCTGAATAATTGCCGCCTACGGCGGCTATTACGTTAAGGTATCTTGGGGTTTGGATTTCGAAAGGGGAAGTAATGGTGGTGCCCCGAAATTAAGAGAATAGGTCAGGCATCTTGCCTGACATCCGAGGCAAGATGCCTCGGCCATTTTCGATTTTCAATTCCCCCCCCAATAGGTCAGGCTTCCAGCCTGACACCGAGGCAGGATGCCTCGGCTATTTTCAATTGTTCGAATTCCCACAAGGGGTCAGGCATCTTGCCTGACACCGGGGCAGGATGCCCCGGCTATTTTCATTCTTCCACTGAACATATCATTTGCATGGCACCGGAGTTCATTTCCGGAACCGAGGAGGGAAAGAGGCAAAGTATACGATTTGCTTGACTTTTCAGAATGGGTGGTTGAATATGAGGTTCACGGAGCCAGCCCGAATATTGCATGAGTGATCGTGATGAGAGGTCGAAGAAGCGCCGTAAGCAAGGCGCAGAAGATTTTCTGGCTGAAGACATATTGCAATATTTAAGTGGTCCTGTTAGCAAATATGGTGACGCATCGAGAGGGTTGTAGAGCGGTCTCCTCAAGGCGCGCGACTGAGGCGTACCCTTTGCGGTACGTCGCAGGGAGCGCAACGCAGAGGAGGGTGCGCTACGGTACTCGAATGCCATCGTATTTGCGGATAGGGCCACCAGATCAGGAAATTCTTCTGCAACGCCGCATACGGCGGCTTATCCGGCCTCGTAATAGACTTGCTCATGCAATATTCGGGCTAGAATCCTGAGGGCTCCATTCCTGCAGATTAAGGGTGCCAGGCAGGCCTGCCTGGCACCCGTTGCCCAGAGAAGAAGGGGGCGAACATGCCTGAGACATTATCCCAATTGTCAGTAGAACCGGTGGAAGTTTTGGTATTGAGTATTCTCGTACTCTATTTGGGAATGTTTCTCAATGACAAAATTCGTTTCCTGGGGGACAACTACATTCCCCCAGCTGTGACTGGGGGCCTTATCTGCAGCGGCATTGTGACCCTTATCTATTTCGTTGCTCATGCGCAAATCAATTTCGATATGCAGGTACGGGATGTCTTGCTGCTGGTATTCTTCAGCACGGTGGGATTATCAGCCAAATTACGTACCCTGGGTGCCGGTGGCAAGGCACTGGGACTGCTGGTGGGAGTCGCCGCTGTTTTTCTCGTGATCCAGGACATCACCGGTATAGGCCTGTCCATGCTCCTGGGAGCTCATCCGGGATATGGCCTCCTGGCAGGCAGTGTGTCATTCGCCGGTGGTCACGGAACGGCAATCGCCTGGGGAGCTCAGGCAGATGCGGCGGGCCTGAAAGGGGCAAGCGAACTGGGTATAGCGTTTGCGACATTCGGATTGGTCGCGGGCGGCCTCATTGGTGGACCAATAGCAAAGCGTCTCGTCGCCAAGTACCGGTTACAGGGGCCCGCACTCGACACGGATTCGACACCCAATAACCAGCAAGCCGCATCCAGTGCGGATGCCAGTGAGGATAAGGGATCAGCCGGAGAGCTGAAACAGATCCTCGCCGGCGTCCTTGTATTGGCCCTTTGCGTGCAATTCGGCCACGCCGTCAATCGTTACCTGTTTTCCGAGGGCGTGGTCTTACCGGGTTTTCTGACCTCCATGCTGGTGGGGATACTTATTACAAACACTGCAGACCTACTCAACTGGCGCATTAACAAAGTGACTGTAGACAAATTTGGTGAGGTCGCACTGAATCTCTTTCTCAGTATGAGTCTCATGAGCATGCAGTTATGGACCGTAGCAGGCGCCTTTGGTAAGATTACCTTCGTCTTAATTATTCAAATGCTGGTGATGACGATCTTCGCCATCTATATTGTATTTTGGGTCATGGGCCGGGATTATGATGCGGCGGTGATTGCCTCAGGGTTTGCGGGGCTCGGGTTGGGCGCTACCCCGGTGGCGATCGCCAATATGAGTTCCATCACTTCGCGTTTTGGTCCTTCTCCCAAGGCTTATCTGGTCGTGCCTTTAGTCGGCGCGTTCTTCATTGACCTGCTGAATGCCGCGACAATCAAATTCTTTATCGGCGTTATCAAAAAATGGCTGATCTGATAATGACATTTCTGCGCAAACGTTATCATTATCTCACCCTCGCCATTCTTGCCACCCTGGTTGCTTCGACTCACGCCGCTGAACCTGAATATCTCAGAGGGAAAGGACCGGTGGCCCCATCGGTTGAACAAAGCCGGGAACCGATGGAAGAAGCCTACGCACCGGAGAAGCCTTCGCCATCCTTGTTTCCAAACTTGAAGCAGCGGCTGCAATCGGCACCGCCCTTTTGGCGGGATACCCGGCTCACTTTTCTTCCCCGGATGTATTCCTTGAATCGTCCACGTGACGGGGCTGCAGATATCGGGGCGTGGGCCCTGGGCGGCCAATTGCAGTACCGTTCAGGTTGGTATCGTCAGCGCATACAACTGGGGGTGTCCGGGTATACATCGCAGAAGATCAGTGGCCGAAGAGAAAAGGATGGTTCTCTATTGCTCAAACCGGGTCAACAAAGTTTCAGTGTCCTGGGTGAAGCCTATCTGAAAGCACGATTGACCGACAGTACCTGGGTGCGTCTATACAGGCAACCTCTGGATGTGCCTTACGTGAACGGCCAAGACAGTCGCATGCTGCCGAATACCTTTGAGGCCTATACCTTGGTGACTGAAGAATTGGCTAATACCGTTTTGGGAGTTTCCCATGTCAGAAAAATGAAGCGACGGAATGACGATGGGTTTATCTATATGTCTGAGGCGGCAGGATTCGACGATACAGAGGAACCGCTCACCATGGTGGGAGGGCGTTACACCTTTCGTGAAGGAGTCAGTCTGGGTGCGATCAACCAATATGCCTGGGAGTTTATGAATACCTTCTATGCAGAAGCCGATGGCGTGTGGAGATTAAATGACGATCTTGCGCTGCGGATTGCCGGGCAGTACACCGATCAGCGCAGTGTGGGGGATGAAATCGACGGCGATTTCGACACTTCGGTCTATGGTGTCAAGACGGCGCTCAGTTACCGCCATGCCACCCTGACACTGGCCCATACGTCAACAGACGACGGCTCGCGCATACGGAGCCCCTTTGGAGGCTATCCCGGGTATTTGTCTATCATTGTCAAAGACTTCAATCGGGCCGATGAGGATGCCTGGTTGGTGGGCATCTCCTACGAGTTTTCCAGAATCGGGATTCCCGGTTTGAGTACTTTTATGAATTATGCCGACGGTAACACGCCGGATTCAGGGAACCAGGCCTCCCCGGACCAGAGAGAGTTTGATGTCACCGTGGATTACCGTTTCGAAAGCGGACCGCTCAAGGGATTATGGTTGCGGGCCCGCGCCGCCTTCGTCAATCAAGATGATGATGTGGCGGGAGCAGTGGATCTGGATGATTATCGTTTCATCGTGAATTATGAGATTCCAATCCTATGAATACCCAAATCCTTCATCCTGCATGATACCGAGGCAAGATGCCTCGGCTATTTTCTATTTTCAATTCCCCGCAATAGGTCAGGCATCCTGCCTGACAGTTCCCCTCTTTATTAAAGAGGGGTTAGGGTAGATTATCTTTCATAATCCCCCTCCATCCCCCTTTAGCAAAGGGGGAAGTAACGGTGGTCCCCCCTAAATAAGAGAATAGGTCAGGCATCCTGCCTGACATCCGAGGGGGAGATCGAAGCCACGTCCTCTGGGCTTGGATTCTTTACTCCTTATCCGGCGTAATACTGCTGATCTTTGAACCCTGCAGACCAATCCCTGCCATCAGCCCTTTCTGGTCGAAGATGAAGGCATAGATGTCATCCTTGGCAGTCGTTGTTGTGAGGGAGCGGGCAACACCCTCGTCAACCAAGACGATGCTCGGCCCCACGCCGACCTCCCAGCCGGAACTCTTCTTGAGGTTCTCGAGCGCAGAGTCGGTCATGAAGAACAGCGCGTAGCCGAATTTCTGCGCACCGGCCTGCAATCCGTAGGAAGCCGCGACCGTCTTGTAATAACCAAAAGTCTTTCTTCCCTCTCGAAGGGCTCCCACGCCGTACTGGCCGCCCACGATCAAGCCGGCCTTAGTCACCTCAGGGAAGACGAGAATCCCTTTGGTCACCTTGGAGAGTTCCTTTGCCGCTGGGCTGCGGGCATAGAGCTTCTGCAGCGCAGAGTCGACGCTTCCGTCGATCTCGGCGGCTGTATCCGCAGATGCGGGCTGTATACTGATGGCCGAAACGACCAACATCACTGAAAACATTGACATTCCAGACCATTGAATTAATTTTCGCATGATTTCGTCCTTTCTGATTTAAATGATAGGAAGTTTCTTTTTTAAGCACACCTAACAAAATACCTCAAGACCTGTGTGCCGTCAATTAATAGGGATTTGCTTTCAGCCAGAATCCTGATTGGCTGCTGGATGGACACTATCGCAAAGAGGTCAGGCATCCTGCCTGACACCGAGGCAGGATGCCGCGGCTATTTCTATTTTCCATTCCCTACAATAGGTCAGGCATCCTGCCTGACTCCGAGGCAGGATGCCTCGGCTATTTTCGATTTTCGATTCCCCCAATAGGTCAGGCATCCTGCCTGACACCGAGGCAAGATGCCTCGGCTATTTTCATGAGACTCCTGCAGGAGTTTACCCCGTGCTCCGTCACGGGGCCTGAGTGACAGCTGAACGGCTGTCATTCCGGCCATGTGCCGGGATCTCGGTTCTTAAATTCGAGACTCCTGCATGCGCAGGAGTGACAAACATTCTCGTCATTCCGGCCATGTGCCGGAATCTAGCTGTTTAGAATATGGTCAGACACCCTGCCTGACATCCGAGACAGGATGCCGCGGCTATTTTCGATTTTGAATTCCCTAATAGGTCCGACATCCTCCCCGACACCGAGGCAAGATGCCTCGGCTATTTTCTTTCGGCCTCAATCCACCCCTGAATCTTTTCCGCCATATAATCGAAGAAGGGATTGTACCGCATGCGGAGAAGGTCGTCGGCTGAGATATGCAGTACCTTCTTCTCTCCCTTGGGGGAAAGACTCCCCAATCGCAAAGGTCCCCCACTCGCGTCAGTCGGCCCGGTCCCATACACGGGGTCATCCGGCGGAAAGGGAATTGCCACATGGGAGAGGGAATAGACCCCCGGCGGCCATTTAAGTCCTGTCGGAACTTCTTCAGCCTTGTTCGAAGAAGGAGCAGTAGTTAGGGCAACAACGCCGCTGTCGTCTTTATTGCTGATAACCGTCAGTCGGTAGGAAAGCGCCCCACTCTCCTGTAGTGCTGTGAGCGCCGCCTCAGGATCGACGGCAAAGAGTCCCTTGAGATAGACCGACCGGTTTAAATCAAAGGCCACCAGTTCACTGCCGTTATCTGGCAGTTTGTCGTAGAGTTTCTTGATGACATCCACGGCCCGCGTGGTGGCGTCCACCACCGACTGGAATGTGAGCACAGGCGGAAACTGGGTCAAACGGTTCTGTTTTGCAAGCTTGCCGATATCACCCTGCGCCGCGAGAGAAAGATCCCACATCTGGGCACCGGCGTTCTTGGGAAAGGATGCGTATTTGAACGGCTCTATTTCCGTTTT
>CAYUBU010000396.1:0-9500 GCA_964443105.1 uncultured Nitrospirota bacterium | reverse complement strand
GCCGATATCCAGCGTATTTTTGCGGCAAGCTGGATCAAACAGGCAAGAGGCGGCTGGTGGGTCCAGTCTGAAGGCGGCGCCTGGAGCCAGAGGTAGGCGCCGGGAGCTTACGGAATCCCTGCTTGATTTTATGACTATTTTGTACTAGTCTCGGGAGACAACAAACCAGTTCCACGGGGAGGCGAAAGTATGAGTGACACCATTCTGATCATGCTGTTGTCGGTTATAGGGGTTCTACTCCTGGCGACACTGGTCCTGCAGGTTCTCTTCTTTTTCAAGAAACAAAAGCCCCCGCAGGTACAGATATCCTCCAGCATTGAGAATATGCGTTCCATCGGTGAACTTTCGGTCTTTCGGGTCCTGATGAAGGAAATTGTAACGGAGACGGACCATTCCTGGGGCGACGTTGGAAAGAAATACCTCTCCTGGGTCCTGTCGTCAAAGAAGATGGCTATGATCTTTGAATTTGATATCGACTTCCGCTATGATCTGCGAAGTTCCGATTTTAGTATCTCGACCTCAGGGCCCAGTGCCTATACCCTCCAGATGCCCCCGTGCTTCTATCAGGTCAGTATCCGGGACATCCGGTTCTACGACGAACAGCGGGCCCGTTTTCTCCCGTGGCTCCTCCCGGATCTGCTTAACGCCTTCGCCAACGTCGGTTTCGGAGAGGAAGGGAAAAACCGTCTGGTGGAAGCCGCCAAGGGGCACGCCGAAGACCAGGCCAGGGAGATGATCAGCCGGTTGAAAGGGGAAGTGGAGACTTCGTGCAAACAGACCCTGGAGCTGATAGCAAAGGCTTTGGGTGCCCAACAGGTCGGTTTCCGGTTCCACGATGAGGAGTTGAAGAAGCTGGTTGTCGACTACGACGCGCCCGAAGCCAACGTCGCCTGATAGATAAGGGTTAATTCCCGCCGTCACCTTCGGCAGGAATGCTCTGCAGGAGTTCTTCATTTGTGGGGTATTTTTCCAGAAGCTCCAGAAGGAGTTTCATGGCTTCCTGGGGACGGCGGTTTGCCAGCCATCTTCTCAGTTTAACGATGCGCTGGCTGTTTTCGGCGCCGTAAAGGTCTTCCTCTCTTCGGGTGCTGCTGCCGGGGATGTTGATGGCGGGGAAAATGTGGGCTTCCGCTAGTGATCGATCCAAAATGATCTCGCTGTTGCCCGTCCCTTTGAACTCCTCGAAGATCACGTCATCCATGCGGGATCCCGTCTCAATCAGGGCAGTCGCAATAATGGTGATGGATCCGCCCTCCTCCACACTGCGGGCGGAACCGAAGAAACGGCGCGGGATTTCCAGTGCCCCGGCTCCCATGCCCCCGGAAAGGGTGCGGCCCGTTCCTCTCCCCCGGAGATTAAAAGCCCTCCCCATGCGGGTCAGGCTGTCCACCAGCACCACCACGTCCCGGCCGCATTCCAGTTCGGCGCGCATATGGGCCAGAATCAGCTCCGACAAAGCCACATGCTCTTGAACACTCTGGTCGCTGGAACTGGCAAAAACCTCCGCCGTCACGGCGCGGCTGAAATGGGTCACCTCTTCAGGCCGCTCATCAACGAGCAACGCGATCACCCGGGCTTCAGGATCATCGACTGAAATGGCCTTGGCAATATGCTCCAGCATGACCGTCTTGCCCGCCTTGGGCGGGGAAACGATCAGCCCCCGGGTCCCCTTCCCTATGGGCGCAACGAGATCCACGATGCGCATGCTCGTCTCTCCACAAGTGGCAAGATGGAACCGTTTCGACGGATGAACGGCGGTCAGTTTGGTGTAGGGAATCCGCTTTTGAAAGGCCTCCGGCGCGAGACCGCTGACGGATTCGACAGATGTGAGCTCGGGACCCCGTTTTCCCTGCCGGACTGGGCCGGCCACGGTGGCGCCCTCTACCAGACGGTACTTGTGTATCAAGGCGGCCGGCACCTGAACCCCTCCAGGCCCCAGCGGGGTGCGGCTGGATACGTCATAGAGCACACCGCCGCCCTTTCCGGCACGTTTCAGTATACCGCTGGTCTTTTCCGGCATGGAAGCGACGACTCCTGGTGTTTATGTTGTTGGAGTTATGGATACAAATTTCTGGTCAGATACAGGTGATCGGGAGAACACCCGGGCGACCGTGACAACCGGTGTCACTGAGCTCTACTTATAATGGGAGCGGCTATCCATGTCAAGCACTATTCCTGGGTTTGATTTTTCAATGGAATGGGCGGCCGCCGGTAGAGGCGGTGCCTGACCGGAGGCCAGGGCCGTGACGTTTTGGGCCTGATCAGGGCCGCCAGGACCTGGACTATTTCAGGCCAGTAGGGCCTACGGCATCGCGTTACCTGCTCTTTTCACGGCGTACATGGATGCATCGGCTTCGTGGAGCAGGGAATCAACGCTGGTGCCATGGCAGGGACAATTTGCAACGCCGATGCTGACAGAAACGGGGGGAGCTTCCGTAGGCCCGCTCTGCTCAAGAGAGGCAAGAGCAATAGTGCGCGTCAAGCGGGCTGCGATCATAGCGGCCTGCTCCGACGTTGTCTCCGGCAGAAGCATGACAAACTCATCTCCGCCGTAACGGGCGATGATGTCTGTCTCCCGGGCTGTCTCTTTCAGGATTCCCGCAAGACCTGTCAAGACATTATCTCCCGCGAGATGGCCGCAAGTGTCGTTGTACTTTTTGAAATCATTGACATCGATCATCATTACACTGAAGGTCTGTCCATAACGACTGAAGCGCTGTGCCGCTCTGCCGAGGGACTCCTGGAAATACCGGTGGTTGTACAGACCGGTGAGACCGTCCCTAATTGACAAGTCCCTGAGGATTTTGTTGCTACGTTCCAGCACCCCGTTCTGGGTCGTCAGCTCCTCCAGAAGTCTTTGGTTTTCATTGACCAGTTCTATTTTTTCTAGAACCCGATGGGTCATCGTGGTAATCAATTCGAGGCTTTCGAAAGGCTTGCGGAGATAGTCATAGGCCCCCTCCCTGAAGGCAATCAGCGACGTATCGAGGGAAGCATAGGCCGTCATGATAATCACTTCTGTTGAAGGACGCAGCTCCTTAATCGCCCTGAGCAGCTCTGTCCCGGTCATCCCGGGCATGCGGATATCGGTAAAGACCACCGGGAAGGGATCCTTCCGAAACAGTGCCAGCGCCTCTTCACCACTCGACGCCGTCACCACCCGATGGCCATGGGCCCCGAGCACTTCAGCCAACACCTCCGTAAGGCTCGACTCGTCGTCCACCAGCAGAATGGAAGATACTGTATTCCCCGTTGCGGTCATGGTCGTTACTCCCTTTCAGCGTGCAGACAAGGAGATGGTTTCCCGCCTGCTTGAAGCCGAGCATCAAGGTCGGCCAGAGTATGGGCAATCGTTATTGAGATCTTCAGCCTTTCTCCTTGTCCGTGGGGCAAAGGCACCGGGGCTCCTGCTGCGCCGTCTCACAATATCCCTCAGGGTGCCTACTTAACAAGTCCCCGGTTATATCGGCAAGCCCCATTCCCGCTGCCCCCTCTGCCTGGGCACCGTGGCCTGCCTCCTGTTCTTCCAGCACAGCAACAAAGGCGTTTACAACCTTGGGATCGAACTGTCTCCCGGACCAGTCTTTCAATTCCTGAATCGCCCGTTCTCTTCCCAGGGATCTTCTGTACGGCCGGTCGGAAGTCATGGCATCGTATGTATCGAGAACCGCCACGATACGTGCCTCAATGGGGATCTCCTCCCCGGCGAGCCCCCTGGGATACCCCTTGCCGTCATACCATTCATGGTGGGAATAGATCAGGGGCGCTACAGGTTCAAGAAAGCGGATCCGTTTCACCAGCTCTGCGCCCAGATGGGGATGTGCTCTGATCTCATCAAACTCTTCTGGTGTGAGCTTGCCGGGTTTTTGCAGAATATGTTCCGGAACCCCGATCTTGCCGATATCATGAAGCACGGCGGCGTAGCGGAGATGTTCCCTCTGGTCTTCTGCAAGGTCAAGACGATCGGCGATTTGCATCGCAAAGTTGAGCAGCCGGTCGCTGTGTCGACCGGTGGTGGTATCCTTGGCTTCCAGCGCTTCCCCCAGCGCCGTGATGGCCTGGAAGTGGGTATCCTTGAGCTGCTGGAAGAGACGGGCATTTTCGATGGCGATGGCAGCCTGACGGGTGAGGATGGTCACAAACTCGAGATCATTCTTGGAAAAAACCCCGCCGCCCTGTTTGTTGTTGAAATTGATCACACCGAGAGTCTTCTTGTGAAACTGAATCGGGACACTGAGGAGGAGAGGAGCCGAAATGAAGGAATCGCTGTCGTAAGAACGGTCGGTATGCTTCTTGAACCGGGAATCCTCATCGATGTCCTCTACCAGCAGGGCCTCCCCTTTTTCTATCACCCAGCCCGCAATCCCCTCGCCCTTTGCGGCCCGATAGTTCTGAACCACTTCCGCGTCGATTCCCACGGAGGCGGCCATGGCAAGCTCACCGGTCTCCTCGTCCAGCAGCATCAGTGACACCCTCTTGGCCCCCAGTTGGGACGCAAGCAGATTCACGAAAAAACTAAGGAGTTCCTTGATGTCCAGGATGGAATGGAGCGCCTGCCCCATATGATTCAGCGACGACAGCCGCTGGACCGCTTTTCGAAGGTTCACTGTTTTCTCTTCCAGATCCTGTGTCAAGCGTTGGTTCTCTTCCATGATATGGCGTTTCGCAAAAGTGTTTTTCACCACCTGGGAAACAATATCGAGTTCACTGAGGGGTTTGGTGAGATAATCCTCTGCACCGAGCCGAAGGGCTTCCACGGCCGTTTCCTTAGAACCCTGGCCGGTGATAATGATCACATCCGTTGAAGGCCACTTTTCTTTGATCTCTTTGAAGACCTCGATGCCGTGCATGCCGGGAAGCAACAAGTCCAGGAGGACAAGATCGTTGGGCTCTTGCGCCATTAGCTGAATGGCGTCCTCCCCATTGTGGACGGCCTTAATGGCGTACCCCTCAACCTGGAGCACTTCGCTTAAGATGTCACAAATAATGGGATCATCATCGACGATCAGGATTCGGTTCTCTCGAGCCATGCATCCACCTCAATATCTCAAGCATCTTTGCCTGAACGGCGTATAGAAAAAGAGCCGCCACCGAAAAAGTGCGGCAAGCCGCCTGCTTTCACGGCCCACTTCGGCACCCTCTCTATCCTGCAGACCAAAAATCAGGACGAGGCTGTGCGTTTCCCGGTTGTCCTGCTATTGCCTTTTTGGTGACCTATTAAGTATATTTTAAGGCGAAAAGCCCAATTTGGCAATAAATTTAGTTTATATAACTTCTTTTCTCGCTTATATCACCCCTGGAGACCCCCCTGGAGCGGTTTCTTCTCCCGCTTTCCGTCCCTGCAGCACTCAAAAGACTTAAGAGCCCTTTCATTGACAAACCCCGGCGGCAAGGTTATAAATATCAGCCGGCACTCAACGACGGGTGTCTCTTGAGTTTCGCCAACGCACGCTGCAACGCCATGAACGCAATTCCTTTTAGATAACAATGAGTTACATGACACGATGCGATACCATCTCGTCTCCCTTAACGCCCGTTTCATCCACTCCTCTACCCCTATTTTTTCCCTGCGCAATGAGCTGACCCGGCACCTGCCGGATTGCGCAACGACCCTTTTCCATTTCACCATCAACGATTCTTATTTTGAAACCCTCCTCACTCTTTCCGGCGGGGAACCGGATGCCATCTTTTTCTCCGTCTATATCTGGAACGCCGATCTCGTGCATCGGCTCCTCCAGGATCTGGAAAAAATCGATCCCCGGTGCCCCATCATTCTCGGCGGGCCTCAGGTGACCTACGGACGGGAGTCGGAATGGCCCGAAGGGTGTACCGTTGTGCGGGGGGAAGTTGAAGGCCTTCCGGAACGTTTCTTCCGCGATTTGCAGGCCCGGCGCCTGGAGCGGGAATACTCGGCGCCGCCGGCAGAGGCTTTCCCCTCCCCTTACCGGGAGGAAGACTTCCGGGGTCCACTGAAGAACCGCTACATCTATTACGAATCGACCCGGGGCTGCCCCTTTGCCTGCACGTACTGCCTCTCCTCAACCGACAGGGGGATCAGGGAGAAAGAGCTCCAACTGGTGGAGCAGGAGTTGTCGGCCATCCTGGCCCACAACCCTAAGAGCCTGCGCTTTGTAGACCGGACGTTCAATGTCAACGGCAAGCGCGCGCTGACCCTCTGGAAATTTCTGGCGGCCCGAGCGAAAGGGACCCAATGCCACTTCGAAATTGCACCCCATCTCTTCGACGAAGAGATGTTTGAGTTTCTGAGCACCGTGCCGACCGGTCTTTTCCATTTTGAAATCGGCCTGCAGACAACCAACCCCGACAGCCTCGCAGCCGTTCATCGCTCCACAAATCAAGAGAAAGCCGAATCCAACATTGCCAGACTGGCCGCCCTGGAGACGGTGCACCTCCACCTTGACCTCATTCTGGGGCTCCCCTTTGAGACTGTCGAAACCTTCCGGCGCTCCTTCAATACGGTCTTTTCCCTCAATCCCCATTATATCCAGATGGGCCTGCTCAAGGTTCTGCCCGGAACCGAAATGGACCGCCAAAAAAGTGAATTCCGACTCCTGTCCAGCTCCGAGCCTCCCTATCAGGTTATGGGCTCCCGCTGGATACGCCACGACGAACTTCGGGAGCTCTTCTGGTTTGGTGAATGCGTGGAAGCCTTCTACAACAATCGCTATTTCCTCTCTCTTTTCCAATACCTCCGTAAAATTGAAACCGACCCCGCTGCCTTCTTCGATCAGCTTCTCCATGGCTGCCGGGAACGAGACTTCTTCAATCTCTCGCCCACCCAGGAGCTGATGGTGCAATGTCTCGTCGCCGTCGTGAAGGATCGGACCGACGGTCTCCTGATGCTGGACCTTATGCGCTACGACTGGCTCCGCTGCGGTCACCGTTTCCTGCCCGATTGTCTCCAAAGGGGCGGGCCGGTTCAAGAGGCCCGGGAAAATCTCTGGAGCCGTCTGCCCCTCAACTACCCGCCCTTTTTTGACCACAGGACCCGAAAAAACTTTTTAAGGCGGGCCGGTTTCGCCCGTTTCTCCCATGAGGCACTTCAGGAATTGGGATTCCAGGCCGAGCAGGATAGCTGGCTTGCATTCCTGCCGGAAATGACGGACACCCTTTTCAAACTCTCCAGAACAATACTCCTGCCTCCCCCGTCTGTGTCGGCGGGGGGGGCCGAAGAGCGGTGAAACAAGGATTGGCGAAAGAGGCACGGGTTAAAGGCGCGCCTCCCCCGGGCAGGAAGGGGATCGGAAGGGGGCGTGTCATGGGACAGGAAAATAGTCGCCCCGGGTCTGGAGGAAATGACCGAGGCGAAGGATGATAGGGGTTAGGCCAAATCCTGCATGAGTGGTTGGCGCTTGGAGCCGTGGAAGCCAACCCGGCAGTGAATTGCCAACCAGGGAGGCCTGCCTGGAAAGCTTACCCCGATCAGTGGGGTGCGACAACGTTTCCGCCGCTCAACTCGACTGTGTTGTCAATGGCTTCACGATTCATCGACATATGAGGAATCACACTGCCGTCCTTGTCATGGATCTCCACCCAGAAGCGGTCATTGCCGTTGCCGGGCTCGTCGTGATCTTCGAGGTAGACCACAAACTCGTGGTTCCCGATCGGATCGAGCCATCCAGGCTCCCGGTAGGTGCTCTTGCCGCTGAAGGAAGCCCAGCCAAAGAGACCATCCGCATCTTCCGAGAGACCCAAGGCCATACCGTAAAGGGCATTACTCTTGACCCGGTAAATGGTTCCATCAGGCAGGTGACGAATAAGCAGTAGCTTGCCTTTCAAATTCCTGCCATTCTTGCCGTAGCTCATTGTAAACCCGAAATTCGTCTTGTGGCCATTATACCCGGTCTCCGGGTCATTCGTTCCGGGCCAGTAGAACCAGCCACCGCCAGTGGCAAACCCAAGGCTCGGGTCGTTGACCACCAGGACGTCCTCGCCCACTCCGGCATAAAAGTCCCCGTCAACCGTAACTGTTACGGTATAAGTATTCACCTCCACATTATTAAAGATACAGGTGAAATCGACGACGCGCTCATAGTCGGCCCCAGACACCGCTTCGGTGCAGGACACGGGGCTGATACTGCCGCCGGGGCCCACGGGAACCAGGCTCATGGAGAGATCACTCAGGTTGATGTCGCCGGGATAGACGTTAAGCCCAGTCGTCAAATCGGGTAACGCCTCCCTCACCGATGTCATCAGGGTAAACACGCCACTCGTACCGCCGTCCTGGGCCACACGCACCGAGACCGGATTATCATCATGGAAATCGACTCGCGCCTTTTCCTGTTCCACTGTGAGCGTCATTTGAGCGTCGGCCTGCAACTCTCCGTCACTGACCGTTACGCCAATATCATGAAGGGCCGCACCGGTCAGGACTTGACCGTCTATTGTCCAGTTGCATGTAACTGCTCCCTCTACCACTGTGCATTCTTCAGGGCTCACACTGAGATTGGCGGGCAACCCGACGGCCGTCACCGTCAGAGACGGCGAGTCGATATCGTTTGCTGAAACAGTTACTGTCCCAATGCCATCGCTGTACTGTATCCTCTGGGAATCCGGTGCAAGTGAAATCCACGGCGCATCGTTCACGGGATTCACCGTCAGCGTCACCGTGCCCGTGTTTGAGCTCAACTCACCATCGTTGACGTTGTAGCTGAATGTGTCGGTCCCATTCCAGTCGGGATTGGGAACATAGCTGAACGATCCGTCGGCGCTGAGTGTCACCACACCATTCACCGGGGACTCTACCAGCCCGACGGTCAAGACATCCCCCTCAACGTCTGTGACATGCTCGAGAAGGCCAGGTATGGGTACGTTCAGGGGCACGTCTTCATCGGTGGCGTAGGCGACCTCCTCTGCTTCCGGAGCATCATTCACAGGATTCACGGTGATGGTGACCGACACGGACTCTGAATCGACAGTCCCGTCATTAGCTTTGTAGGTAAAGCTGTCCGTTCCGCTCCAGTCGGCCTCCGGTGAATAGACGAGAGCGCCGTCGCCATTGAGTGTCAGTGAGCCATGGCTCACATCGTCTACCAGAAGAGCCGTCAGTTCATCTCCATCAATGTCGGAATCGTTGCTCAAGACTCCCGGCAATGCCACCTCCAAGACCACATCTTCATCAGTGCTGTAGCTGTCAAGCTCCGCAACCGGCGCGTCATTCACCGGATTCACCGTGATCGTGACCGTGGCAACGTCGGAATCGAGGGATCCGTCACTGACTTTATAGGTATAACTGTCTGTTCCGTTCCAGTCTGCATTCGGCGTGTAGCCGAAGGAACCATCGGCATTGAATACCAGTGCGCCATTGCTCACATTATCTACGAGCATACCGGTGATGCCGTCACCTTCAACATCGCCATCGTTGGTGAGAACACCCGGAGCGGGCAAATTCAGTGCAACATCTTCATCTATCTCGTAAATGTCGTCCTGGGCTTCCGGTGCATCATTAACCGGATTCACGACAATGGAGACGGCGACAA
>CAYUBU010000395.1:0-4282 GCA_964443105.1 uncultured Nitrospirota bacterium | reverse complement strand
TCCGGTGTCTGCTTGTTCGTCGCCGGAACCGGTATCTCGCCCACCGGAGCCAGCTGCTCCGAATTGGAGCAGCCTGTCTCAAGGCACAACAGGGAGACGAATATGGCAGTTAGTACAGAAAGGGTCCATCTTCTCGACACGGGCCAGCTCCTTTTCGATTATTCCCTTCAGATAGTCGTAAGGCGGATTGCCGATGATTTTTCGGCCGTTGATAAAGTATGTCGGCGTGTTGTAGATGTCGAGAGACTCGGCAAGACTCTTGTCTTTTTCGATCTGCTCTTTGTGGGTCATCTGGTCCACATCCCGGCGGAATTTCGCCGTGTCGAGCTGCAGTTCACCGGCGTATTTCTCGAGATCATCGGGGCTTAAGGCCGGAGAGTACTTGAGCATAATATCGTGCATTTCCCAGTACTTCCCCTGGTCACCGGCGGCCATAAGCGCCTCAGCGGCAAAGTGGGAATAGTCCCGATATTTGTAAGGATAGTTTTTCAGAACCAGCCGAATCTTCCCTTCAAATTCCCCCATGAGCCGCGCGACGGTCGAACTGGCCGCCTTGCAATGGGGTCATTGGAAATCGAGGAACTCGATCACGGTGATCGGCGCATCCTCGGGCCCCCGGGAAGGGGCGTCACCAATGGGAACCTCGTATCGCTTTACATCGGCAAAGGCCAAGGAAACCCAGAGGATCATCGGGACAAGAATGAGACTGGATTTAACCATAGACTTATCTCCCTCCCCCTTTTCAAGGGCAGCGCCCTCTCTTTCTTCTCACGCAAGCTCACGCATGGGACAAGATATCCAGCTTGGAGACGGCCACCCGGTAGAGAAAGACGCCCAGGGATATGATCCCGATGCTGACGGCAAACTCCATCCCCGACGGAAAGTATGACCCGCCGTGGGGGACCTGGGTGAGAAAGTTGGTGTTGAAGCGGTTTAAAACCACCCCGGCAATGACGAGAATCTGTCCCAGTAGAATCGTGTTGACCGCCCCCCCCCTGGAGGCGGGAAAGAGGATGATCATGGGTACGATGACCCCGCCGATGATCTCCAGGAGGAACAGCAGGCTGGCTTTGCTCCCTTGGAACATGAGTCCCAGGTTCCCATGGGCTGCCAGATCCACGATCCGGACGACCAGATAAATGAGCAGGGTAATGCCAGTCCCCTTGGCCAGCCCCCGAAGAATCTCCGTCTCCTGAGCCCTCTTGAAGACCCGGGAACTCACAATCGTCTCAAAGGAGACCATGGCCAACCCCACGGCGATGGCGGAGATGTAAAAGAGCTGGGGCAGCATCGGTGTATACCAGAGCTTGTGCAGTTTGTGGGGCACCAGAAGGAAAAAACCACCCACCGACGACTGGTGCAGATACGAAAGGGTAATGCCGGCGATGACCAGCGGATAGACGATCCACTTCTTGCGGAGCAGATCGGCCAGACCCTGCATGCCGATCTTCTCCAGAAGGGAGGGCGCAAACTCCATGGAAAGCACCGCCGTGTAGAGGGAGATACACCAGACCACCTCGAACATGATGGAATGGTGCTGCCACATGACCAGGGGATGCCAGAAACTGAACGGCTTGCCGATATCGAAGAAGAGACCCACGATCACCATGAGATAGCCGATAAAGGCGGTGAGCACCGCAGGCTTGACAATCGGTTTGTACTTCTTCATGTTGAAGATGTAGACTGCCGCAGTGACAGCAAAACCGCCGGCGGCCAGCGCCACGCCGAGGAGCACGTCGACAGCCACCCACAAGCCCCAGGGAAAGTTGTCATTGAGGTTGGTGGCAGCACCCAACCCATTGACCATTCGGTAGAGCGCCGCCGCCCCACCAATGGCCATCAGCACCAGGAGCACGAAGGTACCCGGGGTAAAAAGAGGAATTTCCTTTTCTTTGTTCATGGCGTCTCCCTCGCTCAGTAGGCTCCCGGCCTCACGGCCGGAAACACCCGATTTCATCCATCCTCCTAATAGGACCTCAGGTTCAAAAACGTGAGTGAACCCTTCAGCCCGTCCGCCGTGGCTGTCGTCACCACCGGCGGCCTGAATCTCTTTTTACCTCTCATGCGTCCTTGCTCGCCCCTCGATTCCTGAAGAGAGCGACAGCTCCGAGCACCGCGACGAAACCACCCACCGCAACGGGTATCTTGGAAAGGCTCGCCCAGCTCAGTTTGGGCAGCGCAACATTGGGCACATCCATATTGAATCCGATGGTGGCAAAGGGTACCCCCGAAAGGTAGATCCAGGCTGTCCCGCCTGCCTCGTCGAGCCCGTAGATATGATTCACATACTTTCCAGGATGATCGCTAATCCGCTTCTTCGCCTCGGCGACAATCTCTTCTTTCTCACCATAGAGCATGGTGGTGGTGGGACAGGTCTTGATGCAGGAAGGAATCATCCCTTCCCGGATCCGTTCCGAGCAGAAGGTGCACTTCTGCACCCAGGGGGCCGTGCTGGCCCAGTCGTATTTGGGAATCCTGAAGGGACAGGCAATCATACAGTACCGGCAGCCGAGACACCGGTCGAAGTCGTAGGCGACGGCCCCTTCCTTGGTCTTAACCAAAGCGCCCACGGGGCACGCCGAGGCGCAGGCCGGTTCCTTGCAATGCATGCACTGATCCTTGACAAACGTCCAGACCGGCAGGCTGTCCTGGTCCTGCTCGTGGAAGCGGATATGGGTGTAGCAATTGGCGTTCAGGTCCGGCGGGTTGGTATAGACACCTGTCATTTCCGTCTTTCCTGCAGGACGTTCGTTCCATCCCTTGCAGGCAACCTGGCAGCCCCGGCAGCCGATACATTTGGTGAGATCGACCAATACCCCTTTTTCCATAATATTCCCCTCGTCGTTGCGTCCCGAAGCGCCTACGCCCGCGGCTTCCGGGCCGATGCATCAGGACAGACTGTGAACGGATCAGGCTTTCTCCACGTTGACCATGAAAGCCTTGGTCTCGGGTATCATGGTGTTGGCATCCCCGATAGTCGGCGTCAACAAATTTGCGCTGTCACCGCCCGTTCCGCCTTCAGGATACTGCCAACCGAAACACCAGGGCAGCCCCACCTGATGGACCGTGGCGCCCATCACCTTGAAAGGCCTGAAGCGGGACGTCACCACCGCCTTGGCCACCACCGCTCCCCTGGCAGAACTGATTTTCACCTTGTCACCGTTGTTGAAACCCTTTTCCGCGGCCAGCTCTTTGCTCAGCTCCACAAACATTTCCGGCATCATTTCCAACTGCCAGGGCAGATGCCGGGTCATCACCCCGGTCTGCCAGTGTTCGGTCACCCGGTAGGTGGTGGCCACGTAGGGATAGCGGATGTCACAGGAATAGAAAACATCCTCGGCCGCGGCAGATTCAGGATCGTCATAAAAGAGTTTCGCCGTCGGGTTTATCCGATGGGCCTTGGACATGGGATTTTCCTGGATCGGGCATTCCAGCGGCTCGTAATGCTCCGGGAAGGGACCATCGGCACGCCCCGGTCCGAACAAGTGGGCCACCCCGCCGGGCTTCATAATGTAGGCAAGCTTGGCGGCACCGTTGTCGGTACCGTCGGCACTCTTCAATGGCGGCCATCCGCCATCGGGCACATCTCCCACCCATTTGGACCCGTTCCACTTGATTACGGCCCTCTTCGGATCCCAGGGACGGCCGAACTCATCCACCGAAGCCCGGTTGTAGATAATCCGCCGGTTCACCGGCCAGCACCAGGACCACCCGGGATACAAGCCGATTCCGCTGGGATCGTCTTGCGACCGGCGGGCCATCATGTTTCCCTTTTCCGTGTACGAATTGCAGTAGAGCCAGTTCCCCGACGATGTGGATCCGTCAACCTGCAGGAAGGCAAAGCTCGGCACCAGCGTACCCTTCTTATAGAGTTTACCCTTGACCTCCTTGTCTTCGAGGAAATAGCCGTTAATTTCCTTGGCGATCAGATGGGTATCCACCTCCGTCACCTTGCCGCCGGCATCCTTCGGCCCGTAACTCCAGTCCAGTTTGACCACGGGATCGGGATAAGCCCCCCCATCTTTCATGTAAAGGGTCTTCACCCGGTGAAAGAGCTCGTTCACAATCTCCGAGTCCGGCAGCGACTCGCCTCGCGGCTCGACGGCTTTATAACGCCACTGGGCCCACCGTCCCGAGTTGGTAATGCTCCCTTCCTTTTCTACCGATGCGGCACAGGGGAGGAAGAAGACCTCCGTCTTGATGTCTGCCGTTTTGACGCCCGGCCCTTTCCAGAAGTTGCCTGTCTCATTCTCGAAGAGATTGACATTGACCATCCAGTCCA
>CAYUBU010000394.1:0-17586 GCA_964443105.1 uncultured Nitrospirota bacterium | reverse complement strand
TCGGACGCACCGCCCTTGACGACAATTTCAGTTCCTGCCATGCCCATGCTGCCGAGGCGCTGGCCCACGGGCCCCTGTACCGTAATTTTCACTTTGCTCCCGTTGGGCCAGAGGCGTCCGCCGATGCCGTGCTGGCCGTCGGCATGAACCGAGATCGTCCGCTTTCCTTCACCCGCGGCTCGCTGCAGCTGGTCCTCCAGTTCCCGGGAAGAAACTCTTTTGCCGTTGATGTTGCCCTTTATGACCATGATCGCCTCGTACGAAGAATTGGGCTGACAGCCCTTAGTTTCCTCTGATTAACAGACGTAGCTGATCTTCAGCCGATCAGCCACCGACTTGTCCGCGACACCCAGGGCGTCGGACATGCCGATGGGAAGCTGGGTGCTTCGTCCCAGGGGTGCGAAAATTTTCTTCAGTTCCACGTTTGCCGATTTGAACACGTCCACCACGCGCTCGGCCACTTTGTCCGGGTCAAGACGGCGGTAGAGCCTGGGATCCTGGGTGGTAATTCCCCGGGGACATCGTCCGGTGTTGCAGAGGTTGCAGCGGTTGTATTCGTCACCGAAGCAGTCGGCTGCAGCCTGCATAATGTATTTTCCGATATCCACGCAGGAGGCGCCGAGCATAATCATGGCCGCGGCGTTTGCCGCCAGATTGCCCGCTTTGCCCATACCCCCTGCGGCAATCAGGGGAAGTTCGTTCTGTTTTCCCTGCTTCACCAGATCCAGGTAACAGTCCCGGATATTGGACGCGATGGGGTGACCCATTTTATCCATGGAAACGTTGTAGGCCGCACCGGTCCCGCCGTCTTCGCCGTCGATGCAGAGGGCGGCGGCGTAAGGGTTTCTCGCAAGGTTGTTCAAGACCGCCAGGGCGGTCTTGGTCCCCGAGATCTTCGGGTAGACGGGAACCCGGAATCCCCAGGCCATGGACATGGACTGGATCATCTTGGCTACCGCTTCCTCAATGGAATATTTCGTCTGATGGGTCGGCGGCGATGCCAGATCGACATACATGGGCACACCCCTGATCTTGGCAATCAGTTTGAGCACCTTGTAGGCCATGAGAAGCCCGCCGTCACCGGGTTTCGCACCCTGCCCGTATTTGATCTCAATGGCTGCCGGATCTTCCTGCATGTGGGGGATGGCGTGGACGATTTCATCCCACCCGAAGTAACCGGAGGCGATCTGGAGGACGAAATACTTGGCAAAACGGGACTTCAGGAGCCGCGGCGGCATCCCCCCTTCGCCGGAGCACATGATGACCGGGAGGCCTTCCACCTCGTTGAGGTAGGCCACCCCCATGGCAAGCCCTTCCCACATGTGGGGCGAGAGGGCCCCCACCGACATGCTTCCGATCCGGATGGGGAAAATCTCCCGCACCGGCGGAATAAAACCGGCATCCTTCCGCACGGTCAGCCGGCCGCTCTGTTCTTCCAGCGGCAGGTTCTCGGGAGGGAGGTTCCGTCCCAAAAGCGTCCGGATATGGAATTCATGCCGTCCGGCGTCGAGAGCGGGGTCGGTGAGCATGGAAATTCGGGTGAACTTGAGCTGGTCCACGGTGGATGGGGTCGGGTCGTTTCGTCGGCCGCCCCTTTTGTAGGGCACCCCCCCTTTGTTCTTGTAGAGAAGGAACTTGTGACGGCTGTTGTATTCCGGTTCGATGGCTACCGTGGGACAGACGAGGGTGCAGCTCCCGCACCCCGTGCAGTATCGTTCAATATCCGTGCTCTGCAAAATGCCGTGGCTCAGGCGTTTCACCGTTTTCGGCGTGGGCACGTTTCCTTCAGACTGCACCAGCCGCTGTACCAGGACGCCGGGCTCAATGGCGTTGACGGGACAGACGGCAGTGCAGCGTCCGCATCGGGTACACCGGTCTTCCCGCCACCGGATGATATAGGGGAGTTCCTTCAACGTGATTTCGTGATTCTGATCTAGCCTTTCAGCTGGTTCCATACTTTGACCTCCTTGGCACCAGGGGGAATCATGACCATATCGTATTTCATGGGATCAATGTCGGCCTCCCGATCCCGTTTCGGCACCGCCCTGTCCACGCCGCACTCTTCCGACATGAGGGCATACTTGCCCGGTACGCCGCCCACCAGACCCGGTCTTAACTTCTTGGCGTCCTGGGTCATGAAGACCGTACCATCAGGGGTGAATCCGATGACGCAGTTGGGCCCGTCAATACAGAGGGGCCGAAGCGAGTTTTTCATTAAACGGAGCGCCTCTTTTTCTGCCCGCCCTTCGATCTCCGACTCCCCGAGGGGGGTGATCACGTCCTTGTAATACTGGAGCGGGTACTTGAGCTGCCGGTGGGTATAGTGGAGAATATGGGCAAAGACCTCGCTGTCGCTGTTATAACCCGTGTACCCCGGGAAGCCTCGGCCGGACAGGAACTCCCGGATCGGGACAAAGGCCGTATTTTCACCGTTGGTCATGGTGCAGTAACCCTGCAGGAAGAAGGGGTGACAGGCATAGAGATAGATCGCGTAATTGGTGTTCTGCCGTCCCTGTGCCAGAACGGTCTTGGCTTTCAGGGCGTCCTGATCGAGACCGAAAAACTCGGCCACCTCCAGAGGATCGCCCACCTCCTTGAGGGTGAGCGTGTCGGGATAAAAAGAAAAGGCGAAAATAGATTCGTCCTGTTCTCCCAGAGCCCTCAGTGCGAGGCGGGTCTCCATGAGGAGGGTTTCTTTCTCCGCCATTGGCTGGTCCTGACAGGTCTCGGGGTACTGATAGGCTTTGGCAAAGTATCGACCCCGGTGTCTAACGACCGAACCGGGGACATGCCGGATCTGAGGTTCCCAGAGGAATTTCTCCCTGAAGCCGGTTCTTTCCATGTGCCGGTCGAGTTTCTCCATGCCCTTTTTGGAGCAGATGCCCGAGAGAATGGGGTATTCCTTCAAGTTCTCAAATTCCCCGCCCAGATTCTTCAGCACCAGCCCCAATCCCGATCCGTCGTGCCCCTCCTTCATGGTATCGAGAGCCAGGATATTCTCCATGGGTGAAAAATAGGTATCAGATGTAATTGCGCTTAATCGGCACATGGGTCATCCTTTTTCAAATGAGTCCGATCGATAACATGGCGCCCATCAATTTTCGGCGGCAAAAAAACCTCCGATGAGCCGGGATTCCGCTCAACCTGCAATTGCCTGTTTCCCAAAACCGTCGGCAGGTGGAAATGAGGTTCGGCAGGTGTTGTGGCGAACCGCTGGGATATGCTTTGAAAAAACGGAGCGACGAAATGCCTGAATAAATTCCGTCACACCGAACGGCACATTCTTACCATTCGGGAGAGGTTATTTTAGTGATTGCGGCGAAGGTTGTCAACAAAAAATGTGTGCCGACGGCACAATCCTAAAAGACTCATATTCTTCGGTTTGCAACGCCAGTGAAGGTGCAGGGACTCAGCGGCCCCGGCATCCCTACAGGCAGAACGGCCAGCCCGCCCCTCATTCAGGGAACCCTATTATACGGCAGTATTGCCGTTAAAAGGTGGAATTATGATCAACTTTCTGGTAAGATTGCCGTTGCCGGCGCCGATCTTTCAGGAAGGCCGGTGACCAGCGGGGGGGGAAATTACGTGGATATCAATAAAGAACGAAAAGTTGTGGCCATTCTCAAGGTGTTGAAGATGGCCAAAGGGCCGCTGGGGAGCACCCAGATCGGCGAACAGATCGAGGGATTCGGTATTCATCTCAGCCAACGCACGATCCGCTACTATCTGGCCATGACCGACCAACTTGGTATGACCCGTAAGTTGTCGGGGCGCCTGGGACGGGAGATCACGGCGGGAGGGGAAGCAGAGCTTCAGGATGCTCTGGTGGTTGACAAGGTGGGACTTGTCTCATCCAAAATGGATGATCTCGCCTATAAGATGACCTTTTCCCTGAGAAAGCGCTCAGGCCTGGTGGTGGTCAATGTTTCGCTCATCGACCAGGCCAAATTCAGCGAAGCCGTCGACATCATGACGCCTGTATTTAAAAAGAAACTCGGTATGGGCAGCTATCTCTGTCTGGCCCGGGCCGGTGAGAAAATCGGCGACTTTCCCATTCCCCCTGGAAAAGTTGCCATCGGCACCATTTGCAGCGTCGCGATCAACGGGATTCTGATTCACGCCGGCATTCCGGTCACATCCCGGTTCGGAGGGCTTCTGGAGATCTACGAAGGGCGGCCCCACCGATTCACCGAGATTATTCATTACGATGGCACATCCCTTGACCCCCTGGAGATCTTCATCAAGGGGCAAATGACCCGGGTGACACAGGCGGTGACCACGGGGCGGGGGAGGATCGGGGCCAGCTTCAGGGAGATTCCAGCGGTGGCCCTGCCCCAGATGCACAAACTGGTTCTTGCCCTTGAAGCGATCGGCCTCGGCGCCGTTCTCGCCGTGGGCAAACCGAATCAGCCGTTGCTGGACATTCCGGTGGTGGAGGGACGCGCGGGGATTGTTGTGGCCGGCGGTCTCAATCCGGTGGCCGCGGTGGAAGAAAGGGGCATAGGGACAGAAAACCTCGCCATGGGGGCCCTCTTTGAATTCGAGAAGCTCATCGCCTACGATGCCCTGGGGTGATCGGACGACGGGGATGGGGGGCCTTGGCCCCACAGGCGCTTCGTGCCGTCCAGCGGTTCTGCCTACTCCCGGGGCATTCAATGACCATGCCCCGTATCACCTCAGTCTTTGACTTCCTATCCCGAACATCGATCGGGACCTGCCCTTGTCCCCCTACATCTTCACCGGAAGATCGTGGGGATTGACGTGGCAGGTCAGGCAATTGGGATACTTTGTGTGAAAGCTGGCGTCATGGGGCTGGTCGTGACACTGGCTGCAGTCGGGGATCAGCCCGTGCTCCGTATGGCACTGACTGCAGTTGACGCCCCCGTGTTTCGACGGAGTCTTGGACCAAAGGCCGTAGACGGCGTCATGACATCCGGAACAGATCTGGGCATCCACAGCCGGGGTAAAGGCGATCTGCAGCGGCATGTGGACGGGATGGCACTGGGTGCAGCTCTCTTGGCCCTGCTTCTCATAATGGGGTTCGTGGCATTCGAAGCAGGAAGGGATGTAGCCGTGCTTCTCGTGGTGGCACATGGCGCATTCCTGCTGGGTGTGTCGGCTGGGGTGCTGGGCCAGCTGGCCCGCCTGCTCGCCGTGGCAGTCACGACATGAAGAGGTGATTGTCCCGGTATAGGCGACGTCCCTCGGGGTGTGGGGATTGGCGTGGCACGAGAGGCACTCGACATGTTTCTGGCCGTGAGGCCGCTGGTGGCAGCTGGCGCATTTCGGCATGATCTCGTCGAAATTGTTTTTTCGGGGATTGTAGGCATGAAACACTTTGTGGCAGAGCTGGCAGTTGAAGCGGTGCTTGCCGCCCTGGTCTTTGAGGTTCTGGTAATGGGACACATGGCATCGCGCGCAATCGGCTACGGTCAGGGGCTCGGGAGCAACGTCGAAGATGTCGGCTGGAGCAGCGGCTTCCACCGGGACAGGGGGGGACGATTCGGCAATAGCTGTTGCGGAATCGTTTCCCTCATGCATCCCTGCGCACGAGGCGGCAGCCAGGGCAACGCCTGCGGCAAAGAGCACATAAACAAAGTGATTTAATCTGACGCTCTCATTTTTCCGCCCCATCTCTCTCTCCTCTTCAGGTTGTCCGGCGTTTTACCGAACCCCGAGTTCCGGCAAAACACGGATCATGAAAATGCGATGACTGAAATGTTATGGATTAAAACGAATTCGTGCCCGTTCTAATTTCAGAATGGGAACTAATTAACACCATCTTGTTTTGTCTGTCAAGGAAAGTCCGACTCTGGACGTGAAAAGGGGGGCTAAAAACGGTTTTGCCCCTCTCCTGCAGGCGTTGGGGGGCAAATCGCCTTTTACCGTGTCTCCTGCATTGGCGGTTCCTCCCCCCGGCGTCAGGGCCCCCGGTCGGAAAAGTTTGGAATTCTGCTCAAGGGGCGGCGCGAAATGGCCGATAAAGAGATTGCCCATGTTCCCCCGGGCCGTTCTGACATAGAGTTTGCAGGCCAAGAATGACGCGGGTGCTATCCCCTGCGTCGTCGAGGACGGATAAAGCCGTATGCTCCATATCATTCGAAAACGGACATTCAGGGTACTGGAAAAGGCGTCCGGCGACGACAGGCTGAGCCGCTGGGTTGATCTTTTCCTGATCGTCCTGATCATGCTCAATGTTGTCGTGGTCATCATGGAAACGGTGGCCCGTTTCAAGTCGGCCTACGCTGTTCTCTTTCATTATTTCGATCTCTTCTCCATCGCCGTTTTTTCCGGCGAATATGTGCTGCGGGTCTGGGCCTGTACGGTGGACAAGCGATTCGGCTCTCCGATTCTGGGCAGGCTGAAATATATGCTGACGCCCATGGCTCTGGTCGATCTCATGGCGGTCCTCCCTTTTTACTTGATGTTCATGAGCTTCGACTCGAGGTTTCTTAGGGCACTGCGGCTTTTTCGTCTGATTCGATTGGTGAAAATCGGACGCTATTCGAGATCCTTCAGAACCTTCGGCAACGTGTTGAAATCGAAGAAAGAAGAACTGGTCATCAATCTTTTCGTCATCATAGTCTTGCTCGTCATTGCCTCCAGCCTCATGTACCACCTGGAGCACGAACGGCAGCCCGAGGCCTTTGCCAGTATTCCGGCAGCCATGTGGTGGGGGGTGTCGACATTGACCACTGTGGGGTACGGCGACGTCTACCCCATGACGGTGGTGGGAAAGTTGCTGGGGGCGGTGATTGCGATCCTGGGCATCGGCACTGTCGCGCTCCCGACCGGTATTCTGGCTTCAGGATTTGCTGAGGAGATGACTCGGCGGCGTACCGAGCCAACCCTTTGTCCTCACTGCGGCGAAGGGCTCGGGGAGTCGGCCCCCTTCCCATCCCCCTTGATCGACAGGGAGGCGGAACGCAAGGCCGTTGGCGATTCCTGATGACTGCGGAGCGGGGCGTGCCATCGATCTGACCGAAAGAGAAGGCTATCATCCCATCCGTTCCCAGTTAGAGTTCCAGGCTGCTCCCGGATGACCGGGGTCACCGCTCATCCATTCCCTTGATGGGGTTTAATGCCCTTGACAACACCAGGGTGAATCGGCTAAGTTACCTCCTGTTTTTCAACGCTCCTTGCCTGAAAGGTCGTCCCGTGGTCAAGATTGCGCCTTCCATTTTATCTTCCGATTTCGCCAGACTGGGGGACGAGATCCGAGCCGTGGAGAAGGGGGGAGCCGATTATATCCACGTGGATGTGATGGATGGCCATTTTGTCCCCAATATTACCATCGGACCGGTAGTGGTCAAAGCGGTGCGAAAAGTCACGTCTCTTCCCCTCGACGTGCATCTCATGATATCCAACCCTGCGGACTATATTGGCGAGTTTGCCGACGCCGGATCCGACATTCTGATGGTTCATGCCGAGGCCTGCGTGCATCTCGACCGCGTGGTACAGCAGATCAAAGAGATGGGGGTCAAGGCCGGGGTGGCCCTCAATCCCCACCAGCCGATCACTATTCTCGAATATGTCTTGCAGGATCTCGACCAGGTACTCATCATGACCGTGAATCCCGGTTTCGGAGGCCAGAGCTTTATTGAGGCAGTCCTGCCGAAAATCAGCGAGTTACGAGACATGATCCGCAGCCGCGGGCTGAAAGTGGCAATCGAGGTCGATGGCGGTGTAAAGGTAGATAACGCCAAAAAGATCGCCGATGCCGGGGCTGAGGTGCTGGTGGCGGGCTCCGCCATTTTCGGTACCGACGATTATGGCAAAACCATAGGCCGGTTCCGGCGGGCCCTTGCCTGAAACAGCTGCCCCTCTCCCAAAGACAAACCTGTCATTCCGCCTTATTTTCCTTGACAGAAAATAAAAAAATCCATAATATCGAATGTCTTTAGCTTCATTCAAGCCCGGCCAAACCCGGTCTATTGAGGTCTGCTCCGGGGCCGTGGGTGTGAATCAGGGAGTTTGCGTTGTTTGATACACTTTCGGAAAAACTGAATCGTGTCATAAAGCATGTCACCGGGAAGGGCCGCCTTTCGGAAGAGAACGTCAAGGAGGCGCTCAACCAGGTCAAAATGGCCCTTCTTGAGGCCGACGTCAACTACGGGGTGGTCCGGGATTTTCTGAAAAAAATTCAGGAGCGTGCCCTGGGCGGCGAGGTGCACAGCGGTCTCAATCCAGGCCAGCAGTTCATCAAGATCGTTCAGGAAGAGTTAACGGTCCTCATGGGGTCGCAGCAGAGCAAGCTCGTCCTGGCATCGAAGCCGCCGACCATCATGATGATGGCCGGCCTTCAGGGATCGGGAAAGACCACCACCGTCGGGAAACTGGCCCGCATCTATAAGCGGAAGGGACACCGGCCCCTTATGGTGGCCGCCGACGTTTATCGCCCTGCGGCGATCCGGCAGCTCCAGATCCTCGGGGAGCAGCTCGGCATTCCCGTCTATGCGTCGGAGAGCAAGGACCCGGTACAAATCTGCCGCGAAGCGAAACAAAAGGCCGTGGCCGAGGGCTTTGACCTGGTCCTCATGGATACCGCTGGACGCCTCCATATTGATACAGAACTCATGGAGGAGCTGGAGCGAATCAAGGAGACGGTGGTTCCCCAGGAGATACTGTTCGTGGCAGACGCCATGACCGGGCAGGATGCCGTCAATATCGCCCAGCAGTTCAATGAGCGCCTCGACATTACCGGTGTGATTCTCACCAAGCTCGACGGTGACGCCCGGGGCGGCGCCGCCCTCTCCATCCGTTATGTGATCGGAAAGCCGATCAAATTCGTGGGGGTGGGAGAGAAGCTGGATGACCTGGAGGCCTTTCATCCCGAGCGGGTTGCGTCCCGGATTCTGGGCATGGGCGACGTCCTCACGCTCATTGAGAAAGCCGAATCCGCTTTTGATGAAAATGAAGCCGCCAAGCTGGAACAGAAAATCCGGAAGGAGCAGTTTACGCTCGATGATTTCCGGGACCAGCTCAAGGGTATTCGCCGGATGGGGTCGCTGGAATCGCTGATGAAGATGATTCCCGGAATGGGGCGGATCAGCGAGATGTCGGCCATGCAGCCCGGAGAGAAGGAACTCTCCCGGATCGAGGCCATGATCTGTTCCATGACGCCCCGGGAACGGGGGTCCTATCAGATCATCAATGGAAGTCGCCGCAAGCGAATCGCCCGGGGCAGCGGCACGACGGTACAGGATATCAACCGCCTCCTGCAGCAGTTTGCCCAGATGCGGAAGATGATGAAAATGTTTGCCAAAGGCGGGATGCCGGCATTGCCGACGGGGATGCCCGGTTTGGGTCAAGGCATGCCCATGGGGATGGGCGGGATGGGAAAACTCCGGAAGAAACCAAAGAAGAAACGAAAAATAAGACGGTGATGATTCTGTCTCAAATGCCCCTTCCGCGCGGTACGGCAACGGTGTGTCCGATGCCCGAAGATTCCGGCGCCGTGTATCCAGGGCATTTTAGAGAGAATCATGGTTGGCGGTAAAAATCACAATAGAACAGGGAGGTGAGTTACATGGGTGTATCCATTCGTCTCAGTCGATTCGGTGCCAAGAAGGCCCCTTTTTACAGGATCGTTGTAGCCGATTCGAAGCGAGCGAGAGACGGCAAGTTCCTGGAACAGGTAGGCACCTACGATCCGAGAAAGGAGCCTTCGGAAGTCGTCTTAAAAGAGGAGGCCCTTCTCCAGTGGCTGGCTCGGGGTGCCCAGCCCTCGGAGACGGTAAAACGTTTCCTGAAAAGCTCGGGGATCTGGCAGAAGTTTTCCCAGAGCGCATAACCCGGCGGTGATCGTGGTCGCGGGGTTGTTCTTGTGGAGGGTGGCCGAAGATGAGAGAACTCGTACTGCACGTCGTCAAAGCGCTCGTGGACCAGCCCGATGCTGTTGAAGTGAATGAGCTGCAGGGGGAAAAGACTACGGTTTTGGAACTCAAAGTCGCCCAGGAAGATCTGGGTAAAGTGATCGGGAAACAGGGCAGGACGGCTAGAGCAATCAGAACCATCATGAGTGCCGCAGGGACCAAGATGGGGAAGCGTTGTGTCCTCGAAATCATCGAATAGCCGCGCTCTGTTCGGCGTCTGTCTATGGAAGAATGGATTCTAGTCGGCACACTCTTCCGGACCCATGGTATCCGGGGGGAGGTGAAGGTTTATCCCTTGACCGATACGCCGGAGCGTTTTCTCGACTTGAACGACGTGGTCATAGAGGATGCTTCGGGGCAGCGGCACAACGCGAGAATTGACAGGGTTCGCTTTCAACAGGATCGTCTCATACTCCATTTCGCTGGGAAGGACCGCATTGAAGAGATCGAACCTTTCGTCAAGGGCCATATCCTGATTCACCGTTCCCAGGCCGTACCCTTAGCTGAGGGGAGATATTACCACGCCGACATTATCGGCCTCTCCGTCGTGACGGAGGCCGGGGAGACTCTGGGCACCGTTGAGGAGATTCTTGAAACAGGGAGCAATGACGTTTACGTGGTTCGGCGGGGAAAGAAAGAAGTCCTGGTGCCGGCGATCGAGGAGGTAGTCCGAAAGATCGATCTGGAGCAGGGTACCATGGTTATCCATGTCCTGGAGGGACTCCTTGGCTAGCTTTATCTGGGATGTGCTGACCCTCTTCCCCGAACTGATTGCAGGCTATGCGGGGGCGGGCATTCTGGGACGGGCCCAGGCCGCCGACACGATCAAGGTCCGGATTCACAATGTTCGCGATTTTACGGACGACAGGCACCGCACGGCCGATGATTATCTCTACGGCGGCGGTGCCGGCATGGTGCTCAAACCGGAGCCCGTTTTCCGGGCGGTGGCGCAGGTCCGGGCGGAGACGCCGGAAACGCGGGTCTTCCTGATGTCACCCCAGGGCAAACGGTTTGACCAGCCCATGGCCAGGGAGATAGCCGCCGACGGGCGGCCGGTGACCCTGATTTGCGGTCGTTACGAAGGGGTGGATGAGCGGATTGTGGAACATCTGGTGGACGAAGAGATCTCCATCGGCGATTACGTCATCTCCGGCGGAGAGCTGGCGGCCCTGGCGGTTCTCGACGCCGTATCCCGCTGCATTCCAGGAGTGGTTGGAGATGAACGATCGGTAACCACCGATTCATTCTACCAGGGGATCCTGAAACATCCCCAGTATACGCGGCCTGAAAGTTATCGGGGGATGAAAGTTCCCGAGGTATTGCTTTCCGGCCATCATGACCGGATACGGCGCTATCAGCGATACAGGGCCCTGGAAAAGACGTACCGCAACCGGCCCGATCTGCTGGAAAGGGCGGTGTTGGGCGAGGAAGATCGGGAGTTTCTGAATCGGATCAGGCAGGAACATGAAGGCGGCCGGTGACAAGAATTTTGAGGCGGCCGGCGAAATGGTTTCCGGTGCTTCCAGCAATGCAGGTGAAAAAGCGGGGGCTGGCAGCAGGCTCTACATCGCGCTGCTCCACCATCCGGTGTACGACAAGAACAGGGACCTGGTCACCACCTGCGTTACGAACCTGGATCTCCACGATATCTCGCGGGTGGCCACGACCTATGAGTTGGGAGGTTTTTTTGTCGTGCACCCTGTGCCGTCTCAAAGGTCGCTGGTGGAGCGGATCATGCATCACTGGCAGGAGGGGTTCGGAGCAAAATACAACGACACCCGGCGCGAGGCTTTTGAGAAACTGCGCCTCTGCGGCTCCTTGACTGAAGCAGTGGAAGCGGTTCGGCAGACGTCTTCCGGCCAATCCCCGGACATGGTGGTGACCGGGGCCGGGCGCTTCAGTCACACCATCGGATTCAGCGGCATGAGGCAGCGTCTTTTGGTGGAGAACAAACCGGTCCTCCTCGTTTTTGGTACGGGCTGGGGACTGAGCGAAGATCTCGCGGCCGAAGCAGACCATGTGCTGGAGCCGATCCGGGGTGTTGGACGGTACAACCATTTGTCCGTTCGCAGTGCCGTATCGATTATCGTTGACCGGCTGCTGGGTATTCATTGACGGCCCAAAGGCCGCCGGGAAAAAATGGATTCATCAATCATAAGGAGAAAAGAAGGTGAACATTATTGAGTCTCTTGAAACCCGAGAATTAAAAGACGATGTACCGAATATCAAGCCGGGGACGACGGTCAAAGTCCATGTCCGGCTGGTGGAGGGTAAAAAGGAACGTATCCAGGTCTTTGAAGGCGTTGTCATCGGCCTGAGCGGCGCAGGCATACGGAGAACCTTCTCCGTCCGTAAGATCTCCAACGGTGTGGGCGTTGAAAGGGCTTTTCCTGTCCACTCGCCCATGATCCAGAAGATTGAAGTGGTGCAGCGGGGGCGTGTTCGAAGGGCCAAGCTGAATTATCTCCGGGGATTGTCGGGAAAAGCCGCGCGCATACAGGAAATTTCCAGGGAGCAGCAGGCCAAGTTAGATCGCGACCAAAAGCCCGGCAAATAAGAGTCTTGAGTGTTTCTATGTATTAGCCCGAATATCGCATGAGGTAATCTATTACGGTGCCGGATAAGCTGCCACATGCGGCGTTGCAGATAATTTCCTGACTTCGAAATATTTCAATATGTCTTCAGCCAGAAGAAGGGTGCCAGGCAGGCCTGCCTGGCACCCATTGCCTGGGTTGCTTCTACGGCCCCTTATGACGATCACTCATGCAATATCCGGGCTAGCCATGACCTCACCTTTCGGGAGCCGGTCTTGACGAAGATCCAAGAGACGCGACAACACCGCCGGGAAGAGCTTTTTGACCCCGCCGGCCACATGGATCCCTTCTGTTTTGAGAAGGCGGCCCGATCTTCCGGCGCCCGCCTCGTTGCAGGAATTGACGAAGCCGGTCGGGGACCGCTGGCCGGTCCCGTGGTGGCGGCGGCCGTAATCCTTCCGGAAGGCTGCTTCATTCAGGATCTGACGGACTCCAAGAAGCTTTCCGCCAAACAGCGGGAGCGGCTCTCAACGGAGATTCAAGAAAAGGCGCTGGCCTGGGAAGTCGGGATCTCCGACGCCGCCCTGATTGACAAGATCAACATCCTGGAGGCGACCCGCCGGGCGATGGAGTCGGCGGTGGCCCGGATGGCACTCCAACCCGATTATCTCTTGATCGACGCCGTCACCATCGAAACAAACATTCCCCAGAAAGGGATCGTCAAAGGGGATCTGCTGAGTCATTCCATTTCAGCGGCTTCGGTGATCGCGAAGGTCACCCGGGACCGCATCATGGAATCGTGCCACAAGACCTATCCCGAATATAACTTTCACAAACACAAAGGCTACGGTACCCGGGAACACCGGGACAAGATTCGGGCCCATGGGCCCTGTCCGATTCACCGCAGGACTTTTCGACGGGTCCGGGAATACTGCTAGACCGGCCCTTTTGATTCGGCAGACGGGGAACAGCGCCCATGGAACATCTGGTTCTCGGGAAATTGGGGGAACGGTACGCGGCACGATACCTGGTTAAGCAGGGATGCGCTGTTCTGGAGCGAAACTACAAGACCTCGGTCGGTGAGATCGATATTATCGCCAAACAGGACGACACCCTGGTCTTCATCGAAGTCAAGACCCGCTCTTCCGGCCAGTACGGTTCTCCTCTGGAGGCTGTGGACACGCGAAAGCAGAGACAGATCATCCGTACCGCCTACGTCTTCCTGAAGGATCGGGACGCCATGCAGACGGTCTGCAGATTTGACGTCCTCGCTATCTCCATCGGCTTTGGCGGTCAGGTGAGCGAGTTGGAATGGATTCAGAGCGCCTTTGAGGAACCGGGTTTCTGAAAGCCGGCACTTTGAAATATTCTGGAGTCAGGATCTTTTCTGCAACGCCCCATATGGCCGCTTATCCGGCCTCGCTACAGATTTCGTCATGCAATTTCCGGGCTAGGCCACCATGCCCTCTCCCACAAGGGCGAGCAGCGTGTCTGCCACGTCGGGATGAAACTGAGTCCCCCGACCGCGGGTGATCTCCTCCATCACTTCTTGCCGGGTTGCGATCCCCTGCCGATAGCTTCTGGCTGATGTCATGGCATCGTAACTATCGGCTGCCGTGATAATACAGGTCAGCAGATCCAGATCTCCACGGGCGAGGCCGGCAGGATAGCCCTTTCCATCCCACCGTTCATGGTGGTGGCAGACAATGGGAATCTCTTTGCTGAGAAAGGTGAGGGGGGCGAGAATATGGGCCCCGATGGTAGGATGCTCCCGCATCTTGATCCACTCATCTTCCGTGAGTTTCCCGCTCTTATTGATAGCCGAAAGGTCAATGGTGAGTTTTCCCACGTCGTGGAGTTCTGCGGCTCGGTTCAACGTATTCAGGTCCGCCGAAGAGAGCCCCATGCGGCCCCCGATATTCTGACCCAGTTGCGTGACCCGGCCGGAATGACCTACGGTGTAGGGATCCTTCTTTTCCATGGCGTTCATGAGGGAGCCGATGATATCCACATAGACCTTTTCCATGATATTGCTTGTTTCCCGGAGCCGCTGGTTACTGTCTGCCAGCTGCAAAATCTTGCTTTCCAGGCGTTCAACGAGACGGTGGCTGTATTCCCGCAAGTAACTGCTCTCAGTCGTCCCTTGAATAGGGTCCTTGGTCCCGCTCAGATACTCGGCGATCTTGCGGGGGAGGGCTTCGAAATTGATTGGTTTGGTCATGTAGCCGTCACAGCCCGCGATGAGTGAACGTTCCCGGTCGCCTTCACCGCATTGACCCGTGAGGGCAACAATCGGAATATGTTTCAGTTCGGCCATTCCCTTGATCCGGGTCGCCGTCTCGTAACCATCGAGGAGTGGAATATTGATATCCATGAGGATGAGGTCGGGATGGATGTGCTGGGCCATTTGAATACCCTGCAGTCCATTATCGGCTTCGTAGATTTCGAACCCTTCCTGCTCCAGGATTTTGCGGGTCAACAGCCTGATTGTGGGATCATCCTCGATACAGAGTATTCTGCGAAAACCCATTACGCCTTATCGGCTCCCTTCATAGATGGTGCGGGCCCCGGGGAAATATGAAAATATCCTTCGGCCAGACAAGAAGCCTTCTCTTCTCTCAAATCTGGCCGGTGCTTTGAGCCTTCTCAATTCATACTAATATACGGGATTACCGTATTTTTATTCACCGGGGTTTTAAACTGAACCACGTTGGCACAATAAAATAAAATACCACAGTTTACGGTCTTTGTGTAACCATTCCTTTGCAACATCTTGTATTTAACACACTTTTTGTCAGGATCCCCGCCGGTCTACCAATAAAGAACTATTTCGCTTCATCCCTCGGTTCCTTGACAAAGAAAAGAAGCACCAGGAGACCGACCGAGGTCAGCAGGCCCGTTATCACAAAGGCCGCCTCATAAGAGAAGGCGTCGACAATGAGACCGCCGAGAAGGGGAGAGGCGATGAAGACGGGGGCAGCGAAGGTATTGGAAAGGCCGATATACAGGGGCCGTTCCTCGGGAGCGCAGAATTCAAGCACGAGATTCATGTTGGAAATGAGCGTGCCGCTGATGTAACCGCCGGCAAAAAGGAAGCAGGCGTTAAAGAGGAATGCCGAAGGCGCAACCAGGGCCGTCACCGAGCCCAGAATGCTCATGATGGCCGAAAGAACCATGGTGATTTTGTGTCCCTTCCGGTCTCCCAGGACACCCCAGAGAATGCCCGTGACTCCCTGAGATGCCATGAACACCATGGTGAAGATTCCCGCGTAGTTGCTCGGCAGGTGAAAACGTTCCACTCCGTAGACCGCATAAAAGGCCATACTCAGATTGGTAAAGGCGATTAGGGCGAAAGCGATGTTGTATAAGAGGAAGTTTCGATCCCGTCTCAGTACCTGGGGCAAAGACTTAAGAAAAGGGATAAGTTCGATTTTCTTTTTCACCACGGGATAGGCAATTTCCCGGGTCAGGGTGAAGAAGAAGAGGGAGATGTTGAGAAAAATGAAGGCCGCGGCGAAACAGAGGGCGAAGTTGTAGGGGAAGGGGAAAACCTTGATCAGGAAGAAGGAGCCTAGAGCGCCTGCCATCCCAAAGGCCCGCCCCAGAGTAAACCGCATACCCAGAAAGGTGCCCCTCCGATGGGGGAGAATGATCTTGCCGATGATGTCCAACCACGGCGGAATGATCAGTCCCCACCCCAGGGTGAAGATGAGATAGAGAGAGAAGAAGATTACCAAAGGGTAGGGGGCGGGCAGCTGCAGCATCCAGGGAAGGATGAGTGCCAGGATGAGCCAGGGCAGCCGCATGATTGCCCCCACGAGGACGACCACGCCCTTCTTCAGCGGCATGGACTCGATGTAGTGGGCGGAAAATATCTGGGGGAAGAAGATGCCCGCCATGGTGAGGCTGTGCACAAGGCCGATGGTCAGTTTGCTTTCCGTCAGAAGCCTCAGGAAAACCGGCAGGATGGTCACATGAGAAATGAAGCTGGCTCCCAGGGCGAAGAAGATACCGTCGAGCCAGCCGATAGTGATGTTCCATTGCTGATGACGGCGAACCGATTTTTCATAACGGTCAAATGTGTTCATAGGGCGCCGACATAAAAGTAAAAAATATAGCACACGTCGTTTGCGCGGAAAAGATCTATTTTCCGCTGCTCTCTTTTTATGGTCAACCGCCGACCTTTCACTTGTCTCATCCCGCCCCTTCGTGTAGGATACCGTATCTGCATTGAACCGGGAGGCACGCCATGGGTAGTAATGCCTGCAACACCATCTGGGACTGTCCTGTTTATCGCAGTGTCAATGCCAGGCTCCTCCAGGCCGCAGAACATCTGGGCCTGGACGACAATGTGGTTCGTCGTCTTCAGCTGCCGGACCGGTCGATGATCATCACCATTCCGGTGCGCCTCGACTCAGGTGAGGTGCGCACCTTCTCCGGTTATCGCGTTCAGCACAATGATGTGCTCGGCCCCTTCAAGGGGGGGATTCGTTATCATCCCGAGGTGACCCTTGGAGAGACCGCGGCCTTTGCCATGCTCATGACCTGGAAATCCGCTCTGGTGGGTCTTCCCCTGGGTGGAGCGAAAGGCGGGGTGACCTGCGATCCCCATCAGTTGTCCCGCAAAGAGCTTCAGCGTCTGACCAGGCGGTTCACGGCGGAACTGGTGAATGTGATCGGGCCGGAACGGGATATCCCGGCGCCTGATATGGGGACAGACGAGCAGGTCATGGCCTGGATCATGGACACCTACAGCCAGCAGAAAGGATACGCCGTGCCCGGTGTGGTGACCGGGAAACCTCTGGTGATCGGCGGTTCCCAGGGGAGAGTCGAGGCAACAGGACGGGGCGTGGTGTACTGTATTGAAAAGGCAGCAGGTAAACTGGGTGTGGGAATCGACTCGGATATGACCGTTGCGATCCAGGGGTTCGGTAATGTGGGCGCCGTCGTGGCGAGAATTATAGAATCCCTTGGGGCCCGGGTTGTGGCTGTGACAACTTCACGAGGCGGGGTTTATAACCCCCGGGGGTTGAACGTTGCGGCTGTTCAGAAATGCTACGCTGAGACAGGATCTCTGGAATCGTGCACCCAGGGTGACGCCATTACAAACGAAGAACTCCTGGAAGTGCCCTGTGTGGTGCTGGTCCCGGCGGCCACTTCAGGAGCGATCCACAAAG
>CAYUBU010000393.1:0-17378 GCA_964443105.1 uncultured Nitrospirota bacterium | reverse complement strand
TTTATGCGCTGCCCCTGTTCCTGATGCTTGGTATCGCCCTTTTTCTGGTCTCCCCCGATTCCATTTCGGGACAGGCACGGCAGGAGGAGCCGCTCCAGGCGGTGCAGGAAGCGCCATTAGCAGCGCTTTCCCATGAGACACCGTCCCTCCCTTTCGAAGAACTCGCTGAAATCCCCCTGGAGACCGTCGAAGGAAAGATCAAGAAGAATGCCACCTTCTATGATCTCATGATCGACTCGGGCGTCTCTCCCAACGTGGTCGCCGGTATGACATCAGCGGCGAAAGGGGTATACGACCTCCGGAGGATCCGTCCCGGGAGGTCTTATGCCGTAGACAAGGACCCCACCGGGGCCATTCATCAAGTCCGTTATGCCGTGGACCCGGAGAACACCTTTGTGATCCGCCGCACGCCCGACGGGTTTGACGCGGAGATTGTCCACAACCCTTTTGAAATCTTTGTGAGACGGGTATCGGGGGTGATCGAGTCGACCCTCTTTGAGGCAGTGCAGGCCCTCGGCGAAGGTCCTGAGCTGGCGGTGAAACTTGCCGAGATCTATGCCTGGGATATCGATTTTAATTTTGATATCCGCCGGGGTGATAAGTTTACCATCCTTTTTGAACAGAAGTGGCGAAACGGCACCTTCCACGGTTACGGACGGGTCCTGGCTGCCGAATTCGTTAACAGCGGTGAAACACACAAGGCTGTTTTCTACGAAACGGCGAAAGGTAAGGCGGGGTACTTCTCGCCGGACGGCCGGTCCATGGAAAAACAGTTTCTCCGTTCTCCCTTAAAGTTCTCCCGGATCAGTTCCAAGTTCACCTACAAGCGATACCATCCCATCCTGAAGTCGTACCGCCCCCACCTCGGTGTGGACTACGTGGCGCCCCGGGGGACACCGGTCCTGGCGGCCGGCGATGGCAAGGTTATTTTTGCAGCACGCAAAGGGGGGAACGGCAGATTTGTGAAAATTCGGCACAACGGAACGTACATGACCGGATATCTTCACCTCTCCCGCTTCGGCAAAGGCATTCGGGCAGGGCGAAAGGTGAAACAGGGACAGGTCATCGGTTACGTCGGGTCCACAGGGCTCTCCACAGGCTCCCACCTCTGCTATCGGTTCTACAAGAACGGCAAGTTTGTGAACCCCCTCTCCGTCAAGTTCCCTTCCGCGTCTCCCGTTCCCAAGGGGGAAATGACAGCGTTTCGGAGTCAGTGTGAACAGCTCCTGGTCCAGCTTTCGAAGCGTTCACCGGCGTACCTCGTCGACAGGCACGACTATCTGAACGCGGCAATCCGGCATACCTGAAGTGCACCCCGAGTTCTTTTCCAGACATCCTGAGTGGAGACCGCACACTTTTCACCCGACCGCCGTGGATCCTGAGCTGATTGGTCCCGAAGGGCAATCAAGCCGGCGCTCTGAGGCAATACCTTTTTCTGAAGGGATGGGTGAAATGGATGGGAGATGGGTGGTACGAAAGGGGAGGGGATGGGGAGCGGAGAAGACAGCCCCTATAGATTGTTACGGGCTGGCCTGGAACAGGAGAAGAGATGACCTGGGCAATTCTTGCTGTGGCTTGCGGACTGGCTCTTCTGGTCTGGAGTGCCGACCGCTTTGTGGACGGCGCTGCAGCCACGGCCCGGCATTTCGGTATGCCCCCCCTCCTCATCGGCATGGTGGTCGTCGGCTTCGGAACCTCGGCGCCGGAGATGGTGGTCTCAGCCCTGGCTGCCTCCCAGGGCAATCCCGGCATCGCCCTGGGTAACGCCTACGGCTCCAACATCACCAATATCGGGCTGATTCTCGGGCTCACCGCATTGATCAGTCCCATCGCCGTTCACTCTCAGATCCTGCGGAAGGAGCTTCCCCTCTTAATGGTGGTCACGGGCCTGGCTGCGTTTCAACTTTGGGATAGTGAACTCACCCGGGACGACGCCGTCGTTTTGCTCATCGTTTTCGGAGGGCTGATGGCCTGGACCATTCGCCAGGGCCTGCAGCAGAGGACCGACACGCTGGCGGGTGAAATGGAGCAGGAACTCAGGGACAATGCCATACCCATCGGTACAGCACTTTCCCGGCTCGCCATCGGCCTGGTGCTTCTGATTGTTGCTTCCAGGGTTCTCGTCTGGGGCGCGGTGGAGATCGCCCGGGGCTTCGGGGTGAGCGACCTGATTATCGGTTTGACGATCGTTGCCCTGGGGACCTCGCTGCCGGAACTGGCCTCGTCGGTGATGGCAACCCGCAGCGGCGAGCACGACATTGCCCTTGGCAATATCCTCGGCTCCAATCTCTTCAACACCCTCGCCGTAGTCGGGATCGCCGGCACCATTCACCCTTTTTCCGTAGGGCCCGAAATTATATCCCGGGATATCCTGGTAACGGGCATTCTGACCGGTTCCCTGTTCATCATTGGCTACGGATTTCGAGGACCGGGGCGGATCAACCGGTTTGAGGGGGCAACCCTCCTGGTCTGTTATCTGCTCTATAATGCCTTCCTGGTGATGCAGGTTCTCAGTCCCGACACTGTCTGAACAAAACGGCTGCAATACGGTACGATTTGCCCTGCGCCCCGTCAAGAATCATCCGGCATCTCACCTCATCGATTATGGGAACACGGCAATAGAGGCATCGCCATCGCCTGGGCAGGGCGATTCATTCCCCACGGCGGCTATAGATCCACCATCTTGCCGACTTGCGGCCGCCCCGCGGTTGTCTTTCAAAGTAGATTTTCATGACGCCATCGGAAGCCGTGACCACCTCATACCAGTGTTTTCTCACATATTGCTCGCCGCTGCCGTGGCGACAGGGGCCGGTTTCCTTCCAGCTGCGCAGGACCTCCACAATGCGGACAGTTCGTCCTCGCCAGAGGAATTCACCGGGGAGGCCCGGTTCCCCAATTGCCATGGGCAAGGCCTCGGTGGTTGAGACTACCGGCTTGAAGGATTCACTGATGAACTCTTCTTTTTCCATTGTTGATTTCACGGGCTTTCAGCAGGATAATTGACACGTTGCTATGGCCCGCCGTACAGAAGTTGCCTGCCGGGTACTGAGCTGTTTGAGAAGATCACGTCCGAGACTCTTTGCCGCGCCAGGTGCTCAATGGTCGGAGTTAGAACCGCAGATTCGGCACGAAGAGGCCTGTCAAAAACCAAAGTGTGCTTCCCATGAGCGTGAGCCAGCCAAACAATTTGATACCCTCGGCGCTCCAGTTCGGCGTCAGAAAGCTGATGAGAAAACCCGATGTGAAGGACCCTTCAAGCTTTTCAGCACCTCCCCACCGAATAACCCAGATCCAGAAAATCCCATTCACGAAGTACCATGAAATCCACGATGTGGTCGTCATTTGGTCTGCTACCGGTAATCGGGGTTTGGATAATCGGAACGACACCCGGCATCCCATTCGGATCTCTGATTGCCATGGGCTGGAATTCCACCGGCATCCTTAATCATTCGGGCCATATGCATAAGATTCCATGTCATGAAAGTCGTGTTACGATTGGTGAAATCGTTTTCCGGGCCGCCGGAACCGGGATCCAGATACGATGGCCCCGGGCCTGCTTCACCCACCCATGCGGCATCGGCTTGGGGGGGAATAACGTAACCTAGATGCTGCAGGGAATAGAGGATGTTCATGGCGCAGTGTTTCGCACCGTCTTCATTTCCTGTGATCAGGCACCCTCCGACGCGGCCATAATACGCGTACTGTCCTTTGTCGTTCAGGTCTCCAGAGCTTGAGTAAAGACGCTCAATGGTCTGGGTGCAGACAGAGGACTTCTCCCCCAGCCAGATGGGCGATGTAATAACAAGTATGTTTGCGGCTTTTACGAATGAGTAAATATGGGGCCACTCATCTTTTTCCCAACCTTGGTCAGTCATGTCCGGGTAGACGCCGTAAGCAATGCTGCGATCAACGGGGCGCAGCACTTCTACGGAAACCCCATTCTTTTCCATGATCGCCTTTGATATGTTGATGAGCCCCTCGGTATGGGACAATTCCGGTGAACGTTTAAGGGTACAGTTAAGAAAAAGAGCTTTCAGGTCTGTGAAATCCCATGGGCTCGCTTCACAATCTGCTAATTGCTTTTTATTTAAACTCATCTCAATCTCCTAAGAGTAAGTGGGGCAGACAGGACGCGAGGGGCGGCATAAGATCGAAACTAACAGGCGCGATGCACCGAACATTGCAGATTTTCCTAGAGTCGCAAGTGCCTAATCGGTATAGTCTTTCGACTGAAGCGCGACCATTCCAATAACCCCCAGAATAAAACCGCCATAGCCCCCGATACTGTAGGCCATGCCGCCGTGATAATGGGATGAAAAAGAAGTCAATATCGGCATGAGGGCAGAACCGGCTCCTACCAAAACACACAAACGTGTTATTAACCGTTTGAGTCCATTCTTGTCTTTTACTTTGGATGCTGTTTGCTCGTTATAGCCTGCGATCAGTTCCAGCTTACCCTTAACACCAATCAAATAAGCAAAGATGAAGAACAGGATGGCGACACCTTCCATTACCAATATTTCAATAAGTTTCGCGCCCATAACCAAAACCCCCTCTCATGAACCTTTGATAGTGCACCGCTTCAGGCAGTCAGACCGTGCTAGAACATGGTATTTGAGTTTGCCGCCTTTTTGGGTACCACTTGCAGCACATCCCAGTGCTCCACAATCTTCCCCTTTCCGTCCAGCCGGAAGATGTCTATACCGGCCCAATCGCGGTTCTTGTCGCTGGGCCATTCCTGATGGCAGTGGAGCACCACATAGTCTCCCTCCGCGATGACCCGCTTGAAGGAAACCCGTTTGCCGGGATAGGCCTTGGCCATGCGCTCAAAATATGCGATGAAGGCGTCCTTCCCGTCGGCTACTTCAGGGTTGTGCTGGATGTACTGGTCGCCGACGCAGCGTTCGATTGCCTCGCTGGGCTTGTTCTGATTGAACATGAGATCATAGAAGGCTGTGACCGTTTGTTTGTTTCGCGCTAATCGATCCATGGCGATCCTTCCCTCTGATGATGCGGAAAGACATGCACGAGAAGTCCAAAGAATCATCCTCGCTGCAGTTCATGGGGCCGCTTTTCCCTGTGATTGCTCCTTTTTGTTCTGTGCCGGCACCCGTGTCTACCGGAATCAGAATTTCGTTGCGTCGCAAAAACCAAGGCGTAAAGGGAGGGTTGTAGCGGGCCCATATGGGAACGCCCACAATGGTAAGGCCCGATTCTTGAATCCACGACACCAGTTTCGACTCGTGTCGAAGGTAGGCCTTTTCGCTCCAGAAACCGGAGTAGCGGACGACGGCCATTTGGCGAGCTGGAACCTGACGCAGCGCGACCCGCGGGTCCTCGGGCTCCGGAAGGGTTTCCAGAGAGTATGACGCCGGCATCATGAAGCTTATGGCCCACTTTTCCTGAACACGCTGCTGTCCCACCGGAGCCGTCATCTTGATCTTTTCGCTCAAGGACTCCTGGGATACGGGAGCCGTCATGGCGACTTTGACGCGGGACCGATTGTCACCGGATATGTAGCCAAAAAGCCTGTTGAATGCCTTCTTTCCAGCATCTTCAAGGCCGCCTTCAACGATAGTCTCGGCGAGGATATGGGGTGCATACATGCGGATCTCGAACTTGTCTTCTTTCTTCAACAGTTCGTACGTCGCTTCTTCTATCGCCATGGCATCCATTGTCCCAAGGATTGTGACCGCTGCGGCAGCTATCATTTGCATTAAATGTTTCACTGTTACCGACTCCGTTGGCCCGTTGGGCAGAATTTAGATTGCCATGAAGCGGACTACCGCGAGGCGGCCGCAACGGTTCGCCCGTGGCGGTTCTGGATAGTCCCAGCCCGATTCCTGACCCTCCGGGGTTTCTCAGCAAAGGGTGGCCGCTTCTGGCCTGGATCATGCGAGCGGCTCACCCATTGAGTCCCCGCCCTCTCATTCGAGTCTTCCAGGTTGTTACTGCCAAAGACCGGGTCAACCGATCGGCTTCGGAGGGTAGGGGAGAAGCCAGGCCGGCTGCCCACGGTTCCTATTCGTTTCTTACATGTTTGGTTAATAATCTATCCAGCTGATTCGCAAATGATTGCCGATCCTTCTTGCTCAGCGCTGGCGGGCCGCCTGTATCGATTCCGCTGGCCCGCAGCGTATCCATGAAATCTCTCATATTAAGCCGGGCGCCAATATTGTCAGCGGAGTAGAGTTCACCGCGCGGATTGAGAGCATACCCTCCTTTTTCAAGCACTTCGGCAGCCAAAGGAATGTCGCTTGTGATGACAAGGTCACCGGCAGCGAGCCTTTTGACTATTTCATTGTCAGCGACGTCAAAACCGGATGTTACCTGGAGCAATTCAACGCGTTGCGACACCGGTATGCGCATGGGCTGATTTGCGACAAGCGTCAGCTGCACGCCGGTACGCTCAGCCGCTCTAAACAGGATCTCTTTGATCACCACAGGGCATGCATCTGCGTCTACCCATATTTGCATCTCATACCGCCTCAGTTGAATGTCTATGGATTGTGCCCCGCTGCGCGGCTTGGCTACAAGTCATGGTGCTTCAGGCTCATCATAAATGTTTGGCTTATCCATGGTTTTAATCTGCTCAAGTGATTCACTTAACTATCATTATCACGATTTCTGTTGTCATGCTTTTATCAAGGGACTGCCATTGGGGGAGGTTTTCATTGTGTTGAATGCTAGCCTGGGTCTTGGACATCACATCCCCCATGCCTGAGCCCGGCGCTCCATCATAGAGAGTCCAGCTGCCAAATTTATTGAAGATTGACCACTTGGGCAACTGCTGTTGATACCATTTTTGAACTTCTTCCGGAGGCGTGCTTGAGGCAAAACGAAAACCAACATCCTTGTTTCCATAAACGAAGGCAGCCTTTAAGAAAAGGGGAACACCGGCAGTCTCGATCAATTTAAAATCTGTGGGCTCAAGACCCGCTGCATACGCATTCACAGAGAAAACCAGGAACAACATGGCAAACATTGCTTTCACTTCTGTCTCCTCCCTTTCGTATTTAATGGTTTTAGTAACTTGCCGCTGCGGGGCCTCATAACAGCGGTTAAGTGTCTGGTAATGTAGTATTATCTACAGTTGCTCTCTCACCCAAACCGATCATGTAGACGTCGCAATACACCCCGGGTGGTCTATTGCTTCCCTGCAGCATTTGGGATCTACACGGTTCGTATCGTGATCCTCCTGCGGTTAATCTTTGGTATGGTAATCTACAATTCGGCGTATGTCCAGCTGAACCGGCAGTCCTATCAGCGCGAATGCCCGCTGTGAACTCAGGAGAAGACAAAAGATTAGCTCAAAAAAAGGGCGCACAACCTTACCGCCTGTGCCCATTTCCCATGGATTCTGCTAACTTACTGGCTTACCTTAAAGAAGCGCCGGGACACTCAACAAGGAGTGCTTGTGGTTCTTCTTTGAATCGATCCCAAAATGGAAAAGTTCTACACTGCCCGGGTCTGCTCTGATAGATGGTACATAGACAATCGATGGGATCAAAAAAACAGCAGAAATGTTCGCCATTTATGACGCGCTCTTGCAGTGAAAGGCTGCCTTGCACCTGCCGTACATATCGTTTTGAAAATAAGACAGTATCCATATTCTTCGTGCCCGCCATTTTCTCCAGCTCTTCCATAGAAATCCAAACGTAACCTCCAAAACCCCGACAGCAGTTTCCGCCGCATGTCTTGCACATATTGCTATTAAAGTGATAAGGGAAGTTCTTTTGATTATCCATGTTTTATGATGGCCTTGCGGTTGAAATCAGTGTCGCCAAAAAAGCAGCCCTTATGCATTTCATATTCTTACAAAATATGGTAAAGCAACTAACGCGATACCAACGATCACAAGCATATATAGGTTTGTAACGAAATAAGGGACAATAAACAAGGCGATGCCCGTCAATAGAGGGATTACCGCCTTTTGCCTTCTCCCATATATGAAGAACCCAAGGCCGATTGACCCGAATAACATGCCCCAAAGCAGTGTCGACGTGTTACTCATTCTCAACCCTACAGGTTTTGTTTTTCCTCATAACCACATAACCTTACGCTGCGCTGTACGGCCAATTCATCTGCCACTCCAGTACTGCCGAAGTTCCCGGCCCGCCACTCAAGGGCCCGGGTCTCATGACTTATTTCTGGTCCACTGCAACCTTGACAACGACTTTGTGGAGCTGTCCTGCCGAGATCAACGGCATGTGCGCATCTTCCGGGAAGAAGATCGCAAAGACTCCATGGCCGGCAGGAAACCATACCTCTGGCTCATCTGCGAAAAACTGAATGTCAGATTCTTTATCATACTCCCCCGATGGGTGGCTGCACGATGATTTTGGTTTCCAACCCATGTTATCGATGCCTGCGAGGACCAATTGGATGTCAATGTATTTCTCATGGGCTTCGAGTCGAGCGTCCTCTTTCTTGCGGCCAGGAGCCTTTGCCACCACCGCATAAACTCGGCCATCGTCTATCTCATATTTCTCCAGCGGGAGTTCTTTCAGGTCTGTCTGTAAGAGAAACTCAATTGCCTTTGGAAATCCCGTGTTCAGGGCCAGGTAACGGTGTGCATTCTCAAGCACATCCAGAATCATTTTTATTCCTTAATGGTACTCTATTGTTCTCACGGTTTACGCGCGGTCCGCTACCAAAGGCCAACTGCCGCTTTCGCAATGATGTAGGCACCCAGCACGAATATTGCGATGAAGAAGAGCTGGCGGAACCGGTCTTCTGAAAGTCTTTGCCGGATTCGACGGCCGGCCGCCATGCCCGCGACCGCGGGTGCCACGGCCGAGACAGAAACAAGGCTGAGCTGAGTGGTGAAGAGGCTGTTGCCCTGGAGCGCCAGGGCCAGGGCAACCGTAGATGCTATGAACAACATCCCCATCGCTTGAACGAGCATGTCCCGTGACAACCCAATCGCCTGCAGAAACATGACACCGGGCACAACGAAGGAGCCGGTCATCCCGGTGAGGAGGCCGTTGGCGGTTCCAAAGAGCGGTCCGGCCCAGACCTCCCGCTGCGCCGGGATCGCGATGTGAACGCCGGCGAGGTTAAGTGCAGCGTAAGTCACCAGGAGCCCGCCAAGCAGCCCCGAGAGGAGCGACAGGTCCACGCGGGTCAGGGCAGTCGCTCCAAGCCAGACAGTCGTCGTTGCCATCAAGAGAAAGGGCCATAGGCGCAGGAGGATGGCCCGTCCGTTGCCGCCAGCCAAGGCCTGCCAGAGGTTCGTTACGAAGGAAGGGACGATCAAGAGCGCCATGGCGGTCGTCAAATCGAGCGACGCTGTCAGCAAACCCAAACTCACAGTCGGAAGACCGAGTCCAATGACGCCCTTCACAGCTCCCGCAAGCAAGAACGTTCCGGCGATCATGGCAATGGTAAACAGATCAAGCATGGCGCTGGCCTACTCTGGTATAGCGTCTCAAAGAAGCGACTGAGATCGTCTCATAATCCTGATAGTTGGAAGTGCAACAGTGCCCGGATGTCGGAGTATAAGGGCCAATGTCAGCTGCGGCTTCAACACTTCGCTGGCCTTTGTTACGCCCCTTATCTGCTTGCGCACTTCACAATGATTTCGTATCGAGGCGACGGCACATACTCTGGATCACTGTCGTCGCCCCGTCCCAATGGCCCTCTACTGCACAAAAAACGTTTTTCTTGAGCGCCCTGTAATACGTACCGTCTCCCTTTAGGTGCATAACGGTTGAGCCCACCGGCGCAAAACAGCGAAGCTGCTGGGTATCCGAGTCGAGCGCTTCTTCTCTAATGGCCAAAACATAAATTGCCCGACGGCGAGCCGGCGTACCGTCCCGCCGCACTTCCGCAAGCAGTTTAACGCCTTTGCCTATCCACATTACGTGGGCCCTCTTACCAATGCCAGCCCCAAAACATAAAACCTGTAAGCAGTGCGCCAATGCATACCGAACCTATGCCGATACCCCAAAAGAACTTCCGCTCCATGGAATGTAATTGCGCATATTCCTTATCGAACCTTGGAAGACCGACAACCTTCCTGCGATTGAGTATCTTCAGGCCAGGATGGCCGCCATTCCAGTTTCTTGCAACGAAATTCAATTCCGACCAGAGGTCAGGACGTTCCTTTTGGAGCCAGCTCGCGAGCCGGCTTGCTTTTCGAGACATCCGGATCTCGCATACAAAAGCATAGACGATTGAGACTCCGGCTAGTGAGAGCAGAATTTTTATCTGAGGGCTCGTCATAGGTTGTTTGTAACCGACAACTACTTATTCATAGTGTTTACCAACGATTGAAAGTGCCGGCACCAAACAGCCCAGCTGTGGGCGCCGGCACGCCACGATTCATTAGCAGGCATTTTCTCATTTATGCACCATGAACGGCTCTGAATCCGTTGCTGTGTGTTCAACCAGCCAGTCTTTGAATGAGAGCACATAGCCATCTTTTGTTCTTTCATAGTGGAGTATAGTGGGGTGCGTGATGCACCCGCATAACGCGAACCCTTCAAGCTGGTTTAATCGATCAGGATATTGGTTTTTCTCTTGAAAGTATTTGCTTAACTGAAGCCGCACCTCTTCACCTCTGTCCACGCACTCATTAAAAGCATGGCTGAACGACAGCGACCCGAAATAAAATACCACAGCATACAGTGCCAGTGATGCGAGACCACTAAGAGTTTTAAGCCACAACTTTCCCGGGGATACGAAGGCGACTGCCATGAAGCCGATTACACTGCTCCCTACGGGCACCATTGCCCAGGGTGGTGACCCACTCTCACCGATCCAGAAGCCAAAAGCACCAAATACTCCAACAACAGCAAGGGCGGTATTTCTTTGCGCCTGGTAGCCCATTATGCCTGCTAACGTAGAAATCAGTCACGGCGCTTAGCCGTCGACGGGAATGTGTTGTTAGAGATAAGACAAAAGAGTGATGATAATAGAATCCCAGGTCAGTAGGGTCCATCAGTATTGTATTTTTCTTTCGTAAGAATGATTTTACCATTTTTGATGCAATCAATAATATAGACTGTGGAGGCATACTCGTTTCCATGAGTCTTATAGACTGACAATAAGACATCGTAATCTACGTTCTTTACACGGAATAAAGCTATCTTCCTCGCACCCAGTATCGTGTTAGCCCTGGTAATTTTTGATAGTGTAGAGTCATATTTGTCTTTGTGTTCGTGATCATCTCTAATCTGTTTCATCGCCGCTTTATATTCTATAGGGGAATATTCTCTTATATCGGAGCCGCCAAAATAGATCCTCTTTTCAATCTCATAATTGTTGATTGAAATCACCGTCATCGGAGTATTCGTTCTCTTCTTCTCGACTTTATACAGGAGTGCATCTTGACGTGGTTTCGAAAAGGAATGTCTAAAATAAACACTGTTTTCTTCAGTCTCTCCAATAAAGGTCGCTTTAATCAATCGGCTGAACGAGGCTCCAATACTGTCCCAGTTTGCTTTATTAATGGGATATATCGCTGTTTCTTTAGAATAATTAAACCCTTCGAAATGCTGATTGTTTTCAGCCCCGCCACTCAATGAAAACCGCTCCAAATAAACATTTCCTGACGGGAATAGCTCGCCTATCAGTATATTGTTGTAGACGTTTCTAATATCATTACCTTTGGGACCGTCACCCAGCGCTTCCGAGCTAACCATACTTACGAATAAACTGAGTGAAAAAATCGCTATCGTCAATCTCTTCTTCATAATTATCATCTAATGTATATCTAGCGTTCAGTATGACCGGGCACGGAGTTGACGTTGATGAACGAAGCGAACGCGCGACATGTTTCGGCTCCGGTTCGTCCATTTGTTAGATGTCTTTCGGCGGCCCGGGTACTCTGGTTAAAACGCAAGTAAACATATCAACGAATCTGCTGGCGGAGTCGAGCAGCAATTTAAACTCTTCGTAGTTTTCTAACATACCAGTCACGGCGTATATCACTTTGCCGTCGTAGTTCCGAATGTCGCTGATGCGATTTTCCTTTTCCCCATCCGCCCAGAATAATAGATCTGCTTGAATGGATTTAGTAAGTACAGCCCGCATTAATAGGTCGTCGTTCGTATAGATGGCGAAGAATCCCTTGAGTTCGTCTATCTCCGTGGCCATGGTTTTCTTGAATCCAGTCCACTCATCCGTCACTGTCAGAATCGAACGCGGCAGTATTCTGAATTCGAAACCGTGTGATGGTAGCCCGTCGAATAAGGCGTAGGTGAACTCGATGGATTGTCCATCTATTCCTGTTGAGGCGCTGGAGACTTCCACGTCCAGTCCCGAATAGGAATACACCAATTTAGGCATTACAAAGGGCTGGGATTTAATTACGCCGTTTGCTTCCGTTGCCAATCGATGCAGGATTGGTGTCATATGGCGGACAGATCTGTGGTGGAAGACCCACCCCAAACCTATCCCAAATAGGATGAATAGGCCTATGATCAAAGCAGTGTTCATTCCGTTGAGTCTTCCCCGAAAGTTATTTCGTTGGTTCTAGACATTCTTGTGTGGGTCATCAGACTGTGATTTCCCAAGAAACGTCCTCTCCCCCATTTTGGGACTGTGTCGCAATTGTCATTCCGGCTCCCTGTATTCACAGGGATAAACTCCGTGCCGGAATCTCGGCATTTCGCAAGTACATGAAACAACGAGATTCCGGGACGAGCCCGGAATGACAGAATGTGCGTTCTTCATCATTGCGACACAGTCTCTTTGGGGGAGAGGGAAGAGTGGGGGACCCAGGCAACAAACTTCGAGGGTGTTCCTGTCGTTTCCTTGCGTTTTATTACCCATACGATCCTGTTGAGACCCCTTTTTTTTAATAGACTTCAACGTAGAATAAATGCCAATAATAAAGAAGCAAGAACCAATAATGATAAATATTTTATTAAATTGATGAAGAAAACCTGCAATACTTACTCCGAAGATTGTAACAGCTATACCTGAGATACAGATGCCAGTGCAAGGTGCACAAACGACAACAGCTGTGCCCAAAAAACCTAAAACAGAAAACATGGAGCCACTGATTATACCAATAACGCTATTTCTATTATTCATTATTTTCATAGTTCTAACGATTGGAAGGACCGGCGCGAAACAGTGCAGCTGTTTGGCGTCCGAGTGCCTTGATTGGTTGGCTCACGTCGTGATTCACTCAGAGATCCAGGGCAAAAGAAAGGGCTTGGCGAAGGTATGAGAGTTTCTCAAGTGAAAGCTCGGTGATCAAGCCACCAATCTTTCCCTTTGATACGGTTTGAATATGATCTAGGTTGACAGCACACTCTTGCGGCATACCGTCTACAGTAGAAAGCGGCACCTCGCTGGGAATGTCCCTGATGGTCGATGTGATCGGAGCAATTGTCACCTCACCTAGATAATCTATGACCGATGTGCGAGTCAGAATGAGCACTGGACGCTTTTTATCAGGAGGCTTGAATTTATACCACCTAACTTCGCCCCGTTTCATTCATCACCCCATTCCTGTTCATTTTCCCAAACGGAAAATTCCTTCTTGCTGACAGGATGCATTTGGTACCCCCGGTGATGTCTTTGCTCCAACTCCGCAATTTTGAGGTTAGAAAGTGCTTTTCGAAGCGCTTCCCGGGCAAAGGCCGACCGGGTCGTCTTGAGCCTTTTTACTGCCTTATCAATAGCTTTCACGAGTTCTTCATCGAGAGTCATCTGTACCGTTCGCATCATAATTTCTCCTGTGGATATCAATAGCTATCATAATCCACATTATAGCGAATGTCCAGCCTATATTAGAGCTCTATTAGAGCCATCGGTTGAGGTGTGGGGTCGCGGCCCGCCACACCTGAAAAGAACGAAGAGCTTGCTGATGGCAAAAACTAAGATACAACTCGTGATTCGGCGGTCCCGCACCAGCGAGTTGTTATGTTGCTATGAAAAACTGTTTTTGATAACTACATCGTTAAGATTTAGCTGCCCCGGTCGTGGCCAGGCCTCTTTTGTGCCCTTACCAATTGCAACAAACATTGCAATTACATGTTCAGCGGGTAGATTAATAAGTTCAGCAACTTTGTCGAAATCGAAACCGTCCATTGGGCATGAATCGTATCCCATTGATTTTGCGGCAAGCATGAATGTTTGTGCTGCTATACCGCAAGATCTCATTGCCTCATCTCTCTGAACCTGGTCTTTGCCTCGATAGTAATCATCGATAGCTGGAAGCATAAACTCCCGAACCTCTTCTGGAGCATTAACCCAGTATCGATCAGGCTTCTTCTCCCATGACTTCAAATCGGCACAGAGAACTATGAATAACGATGAATCTGTAACTTGTGCTTGATCCCAAGCCACTTCCCTGATTTGTTTCCTCAACTCTGCATCAGTAACCACAACAAAACGCCAATTTTGAATATTGAATGCCGTAGGAGAAAGAATTGCTAGAGACAATAGCTCATTAACTTCTTCAGGCGTCATACTATGGTTTGCATCATAGTGCTTTACAGCTCGTCGTGTTTCTATGGCTTGTTTTGTATTCATAATCTTCACTCCTACTTTGTTGTTTTGCTACATAACGGTTGAGACCACCGGCGCTAAACAGCGAAGCTGCTTGGCGTCCGAGTGCGTTGATTGGTTGGCCATACTACACATACTTTGTCTTCAAGCCGGCTTTCTTGGCTGCATTTACCTGTTGTTTATCTGATGAAACAAACAGCTCCGCACGCCAGGTTATAGCGCATGCGACATGAAGTGCGTCCATTGCACGAAGAGGCGAGACTTCAAGGAGACTGGTTGAAGCCGCTATCACTTCTGGAACCAGATTGATAATCATGACATCGCGAACATCCGCCGAAAGGTGTCGTTTTATCTTGGAATAATCTCTTCGGGAAAGACGTTTTTCTCGAATACGTCGATTCAGAGCAGAAATGATTTCAGGAACACAAATCACGCTTAGAGATAGTTCCGTTGTTTCCAGGCAAATATCATCGACGAGTTGGCTTCCTTCTTCATCTATATATCTTTTCGCGAATGCTGAAGAGTCAAAGAACGTCTTCAAGTTCACGCTCCTCTAAAATGGCTGAAGACAGTTTTGTACCCTTGACGGAGAGTCTAATTCCCGGTCTCTTCCAAGAGGGAGTAGCATCTTTTGACAAAATGGGTTTAATCTCAGCAATAGGTTTCCCGTGTCGCAAAATGACAATGACCTCACCTTCCTCTACAGCTGAGAATACGTTTGAAGCATGTTTTCGAAATTCTGTGAATGATATAGTTTTCATAATGGCATCTCCTCAAGCCTGTGCATGAGTGTACATTAATATGCACAGAAAGTCAAGGTCTATCTTCATGGCCAACGTTTGAGTTAACCTGGCGGCGCGTTTTTAGCGCCGTCAGGGTTGAACGATTTGTTAGGCAACAATTCCACTAGCTAGTGTCCATCCGGAAACGCTTCACCTCCGGATGGTTACAATAAATTGTTTCCAATTGGGAAACTGCCAATTTTGTGAAAGGTCAAGGAGATCAAGGAATTACGCGGAGACGTACTCGAGTACGTCGCACAAGTAATTCCGCAGATCGACGCAGAGATTGCGCAAAAGGGGCATTTCCGGATGGAAACTAGCTAAGAACCATTGGGTTGAGTTGCCAAAGGGAAAAATTTAGTACAGATGCGAAACTGACCCACAGCAGGTAGGGGATAAGTAGCGCACCAGCAAGCGGGCGCACGCGCCAGAAAGAGACAAGGGTGGCCACGAGAAGGATCCACAGCACTACGATGTCGGCGAGCGCCAAAACGCCGAGGTTCCAAGTAAAGAAAAGCCAACTCCATAGTGCATTGAACGCAAGCTGCAGAAGAAACAATGTGAGCGCTTGTCTATTGGCTCCGAATCCACCGGAACGCCATACTAACCAGGCGGCGATTCCCATCAAGGTGTACAGAACCGTCCACACCGGACCAAAAATACCAGGCGGTGGTGCCCAACTAGGCTGGACAAGTTGGCTGTAGAAAGACTTGGCTTGTATTGAAGCCACGGCTCCAACGGCAGAAGCAGCAAAGCTCACCACGAGCCAACCAACTAGCCCCAAGATCTGGTTCTGCTTTGAAAGTGACGGCATCCGGATCTCCGTTTGTTGCATAACGGGGGAGCTAAGCGGAAATAAACACAGCGGCCAAGCTCCTCAAATTTCCGAAACTCTCCCACGATTCAATAAAAATGACGAAACCCGCAAGCGTTTATTTTCCGCTTGAGCGAATTGTTATGTGCAACTTTATCCAAAATTCCTCGAAACGTTAGTCTCTCCCCATATTAATGGGGGCGTGGGGATATAACGCTTCACGATTCTGAAACGATATAATATCTGGTTTTTGAATAACGCCGGCATCAATGTTTATAGCCTGTCGAATAGTCTCATTTTGTTGCCAGCTCTCATAGCCCGCTAACACTGTCGGCAAGTGGACAATCAGAGCAGCAGAGATAGACCGCGAGGCACTTTCCCATAGATAGCTTGGTGTATGATCTACAGCGTAGTAATCTACCTGTCCAATTTTAAACATAGGGTTTTTAAATGTAGTTGGTTTGGCAAAAGAGAATCCCATACCCTCGTCGCAACTGATGTCAATAATCAGGCAGCCTGGTTTGAGACAAGATATTTCATCTTCTGTAACAAAAAGTATGGGATGATTTGGTTCTTGTAGAGTTCCGTTCACGATGATTTCTGATTGGTTGATCAGATCAATTAATGGTTGCTCAGTCCCATCATGCTCTACCATCAACATGCGCGCTTCACCTTCATTGCCTTCCCGAATACGGATATATTCACAATCAAGTACTTCCTCACGCACTTCGTGGTCGGGACGTTGAATGCAAATTGTGATATCTCTAAAGCCACGTGCTTTAAGGGCGTATATTGCTCCCCGGCTGACTGCACCAAAACTAAAAATGATCACTTTGCGCTGGTTACCGTAATGGCCGTCGATTCCTCTAAGTTGCAATGCATGTAAAACGGCACAGTAACCCGCCATTTCGTTGTTTTTATAAAAAGTGTGGCGCCCAATCTCTCCGTTAGGTCCCCAGACAAACATATCCTCAAAGGCGATAAGTGTCTGTTTGCGATCGATTGCAGCCTGAGTGTGCGACCTTTGCTGTACACAATGCGGATAGCCCCAAAGGATTCCACCCTCACGCAGTTCTTCGAAATCCGCTAACACTGGTTTGGCAAGGATGACATTCCCAATATTGGCCAGTAGTTTGTGGCGTGTGGCAACACCGCCTGACTGATCCGACATTTCTGAATCAGAAATACCAAAAGGTGTTCCATAACCCTCCTCAAAAATCAGCTGATGACGAATTTGTTCAGGAAGGCGTATCAGATGGTCCGGATGGATTGGAATACGTCGCTCATCCTCTTTTCTTGAAGCACCAATGAAT
>CAYUBU010000392.1:0-6943 GCA_964443105.1 uncultured Nitrospirota bacterium | reverse complement strand
GAAGATATGTTCTTAAATCTTGGGAACTTCCTCTTTGAATATAATCACCTCCGAAAACATGGAGGATTGAATTATGAAACGCCCTTTGACAAGCTTCAAAGTGTTACCGAATTATTGAGCTAGTACACCTGACCCCTTTTTAGGTGTGATGGAGACTTGAGGCCGGGTGCACTTGATTTGTCCACGAGGTTCGTGCACTATGGTTGACAGTCGATCAGGCAGGCGTCAATTTCTGCATGGTTGCCAGGGCGGTAACCGCTGTGTTGCGAGAGATCATATGCAAGCCCTCTTTTTACTACTCACTTTATTCCTCATCATAGCAGGCGTTATGGCGTGGATACGCCGGCTGAAAAGGGCGCGCCGCCGGGAACTCCGGTCAAGAGTCTTCCCTTTGGAATGGCGTAATATCCTCGAACAGAACATCCCCCTTTATACACGTCTACCTGACGCTCTGAAGCAGCAACTCCACGGCTACATCACCCTCTTTATTGCAGAGAAGAATTTTGAAGGACTACGGGGGATCGAGATCACCGATGAAATCAAAGTGACCATTGCGGGCCAGGCCTGCATGCTCCTCTTGAACCGGGACACGGAAGTTTACCCCAGGCTCTATTCGATTCTTGTCTACCCTGATGCTTATAGGACAAAACAGTCCACCATTTTTCCATCGGGAGCAGACGCCGAGGACGCGGAGGACCGTTTGGGGGAATCGTGGACCACAGGGTCGGTGGTCCTCTCGTGGGACCATGTGAAGCATGGCGTCAAAGACTGGAAAGACGGGCACAACCTGGTGATTCATGAGTTCGCCCACCAGCTCGACCAGGAAGACGGCACGTCCGACGGCGCGCCCATTCTTGAACAGCCCTCACACTATATCCCCTGGGCCCGCGTGCTGAGCGCTGAATACGAGTCGCTTAGGAGCAAAACCGATCGCGGTGGTAAGAGCGTATTGGACCAGTACGGTTCGACGAATCCTGCGGAGTTCTTCGCGGTTGCCACCGAGGCTTTTTTCGAAAAGCCGAAACAGATGAAGAAGAAACACCCTGAGCTCTACGGGGAATTAAAGAATTATTACAGTATCGATCCCGGGGAATGGGGATAGCCCAAGCGCCTGCGCGGCAAAAAAGGGGTCAGGCCCCGTTTAAGCTTCTGGCTATATCGCCCCCTGCTCTTCAAGCCGCTCTCTCTCCGCGGCCAATCTTCTGACATTGTTTATCTCGTAAACACACTGCTTGCATGGCTTAATGGTGGTTGCCTTCTTGAACGCCGATTCTGCCTCGTTGAACTGGCACGTGTACTCGTAGGCCAACCCCAGATTATACCATGCGCCCTGATTGGACGGTTCTTTGCTCACCGCCGCTTCAAACTGTTCCGCAGCGATCTCCCACTGGCCTGCCCTGGCATAGTTGATGCCGTTTTCCATCTCCAGCAACTCGGTTTCGTTCTTGGCAAGTCGAACCGTGACGTATTCACTGTAGGGAGCAATCTCTCTCACGAAGGATGCAACAGCCCCATGGGCGGCCTCGTTGAGCAGCGCCCGTTTGTCGGGATTCCCGGGCCACCTGTCTTTAGCACTGGTGGTCGCTTTGGCACTTCGAGATACGGTTTTCGAAAACACCGTATTGCCGTCGCGCAAGTTGGTAATCCGAAAGAACGTCGTCACCACGCCCGTCCCTTTCTTGTAAAAGGTCCGGTACTCCTTCCCGTCTTTTCCTTTCTTGAGTTCGCTCCGAGTATTACTCTGGGTATAATCGAAATCGATGACCTCTCCTGTAACGATAATATCGACGCCGAGAAGGTCACGAAACTGAGCTGCCGTCTCAGGGTTAATTAAACCGATCAGGCCTATGAGTTCAAGGTTGCTCTCCTGCAGCACCGACCCGAGGCCGCCCGGGTTCATCACTTTAAAGTAATTGGTTTCAAGTAACTGCTCGGAGAGGCTATCGGCAATTAAGCCTCCCCCTGGTCCTTCAATGTGTCCCACGGCGATCTGGTTCATCCCGCTCAGATTCACCGCTGCCGGCCGCGTCACCGGGACCCGCGCCGTCGGCCCCGCACAACCCGTTGCAGTCATCAAAGCCAATACGCATACGGTCCGACAAAATCTCTTAATGGTCACTGGCATGAATGTTCCTCCTTCTGGGCAAAATCAGGCCGTCTCTGACCCTGTAAAGCAGCCTATCGAATGTCTTAAGACGTCTCAGTAATTATATCACGGTTTGATGGGTTGGATTTACTGGTTTTTCCGCTTCGTTGAGTCATCCAGGCAGGATAAAGGGGCCTGACCCCTTTTCTGCCTGCAAGATTTGATCCCGGAGGTTAGCTTGAGATTAGTCACCTGTTATGAGATTAGTCACCTGTTATATGATCAAATTTTCCACAAAATCAGAAAGTTGTTCCAGGGTGCCGCATTCTATTAATTCGTCGCAATAGGGTTTGTACTCCATAATGACATTCGTCGGGTTATACCACGCCTTTTCTTCTTCTGTATTCAGCCAAATGGTTCTTCGTACTTTTTCCGTGATCTGCCTGAGGCAGTCGACCTTGGGATCCAGCCTGTTGTTCTCACCATCGCCCAGGATGATCAATGTCGTGTCCTTGGTCAAGGCGCTGGAGTATTTATTAAGAAATGTTTCAAACGCGATCCCGTAATTCGTCAATTGCCCCAATCCGATGCCGTGATGTTTCACCGCTTTTTTCACCGCCAACTCCAGGGAATTCTCTTTAAAGTAATAGGAGATTTCAAAGGTGTCCCGGACGAAAACAAAGGAGCGTATCTTCGAGAATCGATCCTGCAAACGATACAGCAGCAGCAGCATCAGATGGGCCTGGTAGGCAACGGACATGGAGATGTCGCAAAGGGCAACAATCTTCCCTTTTTTCCGGGGGTGGACCCGCCGCTTGAAATCAAAAGGCACGCCGCCGTATCTCAACGAACCGCGGATCGTATTCTTGATATCGAGGCTTCCCCGACGGGCTCTCTTCTTCCGGCGCGTCAATGCGTCTTTTAACTTCTGAGCCAGTTTCTCAACGGCTTCCTTAACCTGTTTCCGTTCTTTGTTCGTTAGTTGATCAAAGGCGATGGTCGAAATGCTTCTTTGGCGCTCCCAGGGGAGAAGATGTTCCCTGACCGGTCTTTTGGGCGCCCTCTTCTCCAAGGCGTCTTGAGCCTCCTGTAAACGCCGTCTCAGAAAATCGCTTAAAACCTCACGCTGATCTCGGGTCATCTGGTAAGACACGTCCGCGAAATTTACCCTTTCGTCGTGGAGGGTTCCGAGTGTTTTTAACAACATTTTTCGCCTCTGTTCCGCCGATGACCAGTCTGATTGGCTCCGCTGGGAACCCATGGATGGCTGATCGGAGTCGGCCTCAACGGCATTCAACAGGCCGGTGATATCTCCCTCAATGTAATCCGCCAGAACAGCATCGGCGTAGCCGCCCTGATTGCGCAGCTGTTTGGCGAATTGCAGCACCTGTCTCTTTGTCGCCGATTCCAGATGCTCGAATTCCAGGGGGGTGCGATCTTCGAAGAAACGATGAAAGAGCTTTTTGAACAGCTGCCGGTCCTCGCTCCTATTGATCAAGCACCCTTGCAGGGCGAAATAGAACTGTTCCCGGTCCAATAAATCGATGTGCTCCAGAGCCGTGATCGCATCATTTAACGCGGAGGTCGCGACGGTGAATCCCCTGTACCTTAGGAAACTCGCGAATTGGAGCATCATTGTTGTCACTACACTTCTCCAAGCACCCGGCTCGCGTTGCCCATGATCGTATCCATATCCGTTTTGTACTTACTAATGATGCCGAGGGTCCTTTGAAGGTCCTCGGGACCGAGTCTTTGGATATTCAAAACAAGGAGGGATTCGGCCCAATCGATGGTTTCAGAAATGGCGGGTTTCTTTTTTATATCCAACTCACGTATCTGATGAATCGCACGCACCAGTTCAGCGATCAGGTTTTTGTTCATCTCGGGGAATCTCGATTCCACAATTTCACATTCTGCATCCTGCGACGGGTAGTCAATGAACAGGTGGAGGCATCGCCGTTTCAGGGCGTCGCTCAAATCCCGGTTTGCGTTTGAAGTTAAGAATACGATGGGGATCTCTCGGGGTTTCTGTGTCCCGATTTCCGGAATCGTTATTTCATAGTTGCCTAATACTTCCAATAAGTAGGCTTCGAATTCGGGGTCGGGCTTATCCACTTCATCAATCAGCAGAACGGCCTGGTTTTCAGATGAGATCGCTTTTAATAGAGGTCTTTCAAGCAGGAAGTGTTTGGAAAAAAAGGCGTCTTCCAACTCATCCAACCGTTTGATGGATTGAGAGAGGTCCTTGGACGATCCAATGAGCTCGTCAATCTTCTCTTTCAGCAATTGGGTGTATAAGAGTTGCTTGGCATACTCCCATTCATAAATCGCCTTGGTCTCATCAATTCCCTCATAACACTGTAAATGAATCAGCTCCATGCCCAGGGCGTTGGCCAATGCCCTCGCCAGTTCCGTTTTCCCGACCCCGGCCGGACCTTCCACCAATACCGGGCGTTTCATCTTGATCCCAAGATACACAATTGTGGCAATCTCTTTCGAGGCAATATAATTTTGCTTTTTTAAATGATTCGAAACATCGTCAACTGATTTCATGGTCGGTTTCATCACACTCCATTCGTAAGAAACAGGTCAACTTATAGTGCTGTCATTGACTTTGGTATGGTGGAAGTTATTTTTTCGTCGTTAAGGTTATCACTATGCTTTAAATCTATCAAGTCGGCGGCTCCATGAGGTCAAGTGGCTCCATGGGGTCTTCTTGTTGACATATTCTCCCCAATTTCATTACTATGAGCAGGTTGTTCCATTTTGCCTATGAAAGCGGCCCTCTAAGGGATGAAAACACTTATTCCTTAAGGAAATCTTATTTATTGTCAGCGGGTTAGCGTGGTCCGACCCCGCTTTAGGAAGATCATGAATCAACACCTCCAAACCGTTGCTCACGAGCTGGACATAAAAGTTGTGCAGGTGGCTGCTGCTGCGGCTCTCCTTGGCGACGGCGCCACGGTGCCCTTTATCTCCAGGTATCGGAAAGAGGCGACGGGCCTCCTGGATGAAATGCAGATTACGGCTGTTCGGGACCGGCTCAGTCAACTGGCCGAACTCGATAAGCGACGGGAGGCAATGATCACTTCCCTGACCGAACGGGACCTGCTCAGGCCGGAACTGGAGGCCGCACTCCGGGCAGCCTCCAGCATGACAACCCTGGAAGACCTCTATCTGCCCTATCGCCCCAAACGAAGGACAAGAAGCCTTATAGCCAAAGAAAAGGGGCTGGAACCCCTCGCCAGCGCCCTTTTTGCTCAGGAGAACCGTGCCGTTCAGGTCGACCCCTTTCTCAACCCGGGAAAAGAAGTCCACACCATAGACGATGCCCTGGCAGGCGCCCGGGATATCATCGCGGAATGGATCAGTGAAGAGGCCGCAACCCGGGCCGCATTGCGAAAACTCTTCGCTAAAGAAGCGGCTATCATATCTTCCGTGGTGAAGAAAAATGAAGCGTCCGGCGCCAAATTCCGTGATTATTTCGACTGGCAGGAACCGGCAGCCAAAGCGCCGAGCCACCGTCTGCTGGCCATGTTTCGAGGCGAAAACGAAAAGGTGCTGACTCTGTCCCTGCGCCCGCCGGAAGAAAGAGCACTGGCCATATTGCAGCGCTTCTATTTATCAGAAAAAGACGTGCAGGCAAAAAACGAGTCGGGCCGGCAGGTTGCTTTGGCGGTGGAAGATGCGTATAAAAGGCTGTTGGCCCCTTCCCTTGAAAACGAACTGCGCAACGGTCTCAAAGAGCGTGCTGACCTGGAAGCGATCCAGGTTTTTGCCGATAATCTGCGGGAACTCCTGCTGGCACCGCCCATGGGACAGAAACGGGTCATGGCTTTGGACCCGGGATTTCGGACCGGAGCCAAACTGGTCTGCCTCGATGGCCAGGGCAAGCTGCTTCATTTCACTACGATCTACCCGACCCTTTCCGAGCATAAGAGCCGGGAAGCCGGCAAGACCGTGGTGGAGCTGGTTAGGCGACACAAGATAGAGGCCATTGCCATCGGCAACGGCACGGCAGGCCGGGAAACCGAAGCCTTTGTCCGCGCCTTGCCATTGCCCCCTGACGTCCTGATTACCATGGTCGATGAAAGTGGCGCTTCAATCTATTCGGCCTCAGAAACAGCCAGGGCCGAATTTCCCGATCACGACCTCACGGTGCGAGGCGCTGTCTCCATTGGCAGACGCCTGCAGGACCCTTTGGCCGAACTGGTGAAACTCGACCCCAAGGCCATCGGCGTCGGTCAATACCAGCACGACGTCAATCAGGCTGCCCTGAAAAAAAGCCTGGAAGATGTTGTGGAAAGCTGCGTCAACAGTGTTGGGGTCGAGGTTAACACTGCGAGCCTGGAGCTGCTCACCTATGTTTCCGGCCTGGGACCGGTCCTGGCGAAAAACATCATTGCCCATAGAAATGAGCACGGACCCTTTGCAAGCAGGCGCCAGTTGTTAAAGGTCCCCCGTCTCGGCACCAAAGCCTTTGAACAATGCGCCGGGTTTCTGCGGGTTCAGGGTGCGAAAAATCCCCTCGATTGCAGTGCCGTCCATCCCGAGCAGTACGCTATCGTCGAACAAATGGCCAGGGATTCGGGGTGCACGGTTCTCGATCTGATGAAAGAGGAGAGTGTCAGAATGGAGATAGACGTGGGCCGCTATGTCTCGGACTCAGTCGGGCTGCCGACCTTAACGGACATCATGGCGGAGCTTGCCAAACCGGGCCGTGACCCCAGGGCCGTGTTTGCGGTCTTTGCTTTTGCCGAGGGCGTCAATCGTGTTGAGGATCTGAAACCGGGGATGAAACTTCCGGGCATCGTCACCAATGTCACGAAATTCGGCGCCTTTGTCGATATGGGCGTC